>CAYWIK010000038.1:15728-19811 GCA_964458315.1 uncultured Spirochaetales bacterium
CGTTCCTGCTCGTTTTTCAGGTCCAGTTCCTGCTGTTTGATCATTTCTTCTTCCCGTTCAAGGGCGGTGGTCAGCTCTTCTACTTCTTTTTCTTCTTTGAGGATATCTTTCCGAAACTGCTGTTCTTTATCGATAGCGTCTTTGATCTCTTTATCGAGGGCTTCATATTCTCGCTGTGTCTTTATAAGATCCATCTGTTTTTCATAGTTTTCCCGTTCTATTTCTGCTTCAGCAAGCTTGTGCTTTAATTGGGTAATACGCTTTTTTGTGTCATCCAATTGTTTGTTCTTTTCGACATAGGTCTTTTTTAAACGATTCAGCAATTCAGTTTTCGTAGAAAGCGCCTTGGGGATTTCATGGATCTCTCGTTCCATATCGAATTTTTTTGATAAAATTTCCTGCAAGGTTCTCAATTTTTCAAACACTTCCTGCATCATAAGTAGCTCCTTAATGATCAATATAATCTTTTAATCTTCTGCTTCGTTTCGGATGCCTTAAACGGCGGAGGGCTTTTGCCTCTATTTGCCGTATTCTTTCCCGAGTTACATTAAAATAGAGCCCGACCTCTTCGAGAGTCAGGGAATATCCGTCCTCGAGACCGAAACGCATTTTAAGTACTTCTTGTTCCCGCGGTGGCAGGGTGTGGAGGACGTCCTGCAGCTGTTCCTGTAATATGGTAAAGGCAGTCTGGCTCGCCGGGTTCTCAACATCTTTGTCTTCGATAAAATCTCCTAACAGCGAGTCCTCCTCTTCACCGATTGGTGTTTCAAGAGAGATGGGCTCACGGGCTACGTTTTTGACCGCCTTCACCCTGCCCACGGACCAGCCTAAGCGTTGAGAAACTTCCTCATCCGTTGGTTCCCTGCCTAAAATCTGCATCAACTGCCTCGATTCCCGCACAACCTTATTTATTTGTTCTATCATATGGACCGGGACCCGGATAGTACGGGCCTGGTCGGAAATCGAACGGGTAATTGCCTGCCGTATCCACCAGGTGGCATAGGTAGAAAACTTATACCCTTTTCGATATTCAAACTTTTCAACAGCTTTTATAAGGCCGATGTTTCCTTCCTGTACGAGATCAAAAAAATGCAGCCCCCGATTCGTATATTTTTTTGCAATACTGACGACAAGACGCAAATTTGCCTTTATAAGCCGGTCTTTAGCGCTTTTCATCAGGCGCTTTCCGCGGATAATTTCCTTGGAAATCGTAAGGATATCGTCAATTTTATTTTCAAACTCGATTTCAATATTCTTGAGTTTTTTCTCATTTACCTGAATATGCCGGATTCGTTCTTTTATCTCATCCGCTGAATAGTTCAGTTCCTCTTCGATTTTTTTTCGCTTCGAGGGTGTAGCAAGGCCTCTTCCCAGGTTCCGTAGTTCCCGCATATTGGATACCTTGAGCCGCTTTTCAATTTTGCTCTGTTCGCTCCGAAACTTCCTTATTTTCCTCGTAATAGTAGTAAAGCGTTCGGAAAACTGCACAATTTCTTCCTGGTGAATATCCAGATCAAAGATCATCTCGAGCAGGTTTTTTCGTTTCCCAATGAGGTCTTCGTCTTTTAAAACATCCCCTCCCCGCTCGATAATCTTTGTTTTAAGATCCATATACTGCTTAAGGCTGGGTGCAATCTTCTTTAAAGCTTCGCGATAAAACTGATTGAGCCTTCTTTTTTCCGCCAGAAGTTCCGATATTTCTTTTTTCGAGAGCTCTGTATCCCGCGGATCGACCTTAGAAAAGGTTTTTTTCATGAGTTCGTACAACTCGGGTATAATCATCCCCGAATCTTTGATCACTTTTTTAATGATATTTTCGCCCTCTTCCATCTGCTTCGAGAGGGTCACCTCCTGCTCGGCTGTTAAAAGGTTCTCTTTCCCGATTTCCCGCAGATACAACCGAATGGGATCGTCGATCGATGTTTCTTTATCCGTGTACATTACCTTTTTTTTCTTTAATCCCTCATCATAACCTTCTTTTTCTTCTTCCTCGCTGTCTTCTTCTTCTTCTCCTTCTTGGGAAGGTAATTTGGGAATATCTTCATCATCAATGGTAATATTGTTCTTCTCGAGGATCGAAAATACTTCTTCCATTTTATCGGAGTTCACGATATAGTCGGGCAGCAAATCGGTAACATCATCGTAACTGAGGCTCTTTTTATTTTTTGCATATTCCAGCAGTTTTAAAACCGCCGAATCAGTTTGAAGATTTAGCATTAAATCCTACCTTTAGCTCCTCGAGTTGGTTGTCTAAATACATCTTTTCTTCCAGCAGCTCACTCAATTTCTGCACGTCCTCATTTTCCTTTTCCGCTTCCCGTAACATGAGAGAGATTTTTTTCCGTTTTTTCTCGATACTATTGATTTTTATTTCCTTTATACATTCATCGATAATTCGTTCCGTATCCGTTTCGAATTCTTTCGCGGCAATTCCTGAGAGAATGCGTTTTATAATATCTTCCTGTTCGAGTTTTTCTAGAATTGTTTCTGTATCCATCCTATCGGCTCTATAGCCTTCTTCCAACACAACAAAAATTTCTTTTGCCCGGGGATCGGTAAAATCACCGGGATTGAGAGAAGTCCGTACAAGAGAAAAATAATCATGATTTATCACAACGGCAATCATTAAATATAATTCCGTTGAGAGCTTTTTGTTTTCGATGTATCTTTCGCCGTTTTTCGTTTTCTCCCGCTGCCTGCCTTTTTCGAGTTGAAAATCTTTCCAAACCGCCTCAAATTCCAGCCCAAATTCCTCCGAAAGAGTCTTCAAATACTCCTCTTTCTTTACCTCGGAACGCACTGCGTCAATATACCCGAATACGTCCCGCACCGTCCGCTCTTTCCCCTGAGGAGTATTTACGGGAAATTTTCTTTTGGCTTTTTTTGTAATAAAATCAAATGCATTTATAGAATATTTCAATTTTTTTTGCAACGCCCCCTTTCCGCCGTTTATCCATAAATCCGCCGGATCGGTTTCAGCTTCCATTTCTACCACTTTGCAGTCGATTCCAATATTTTCCAGCACTAAAAGCGCTTTTCTCGACGCTTCCACCCCTGCTTCATCTCCATCGAACATCATAATACCGTGTTCTGCATACCGTTTGAGAAAAACAGCTTGATTCTCGGTTAATGCAGTTCCTAACGGCGCCACCGTGTTCGTTATTCCTGCCTGGTGAAGGGCGATTACATCGAGATAGCCTTCAACAAGCACGAATGATCTGTTTTTTCTTATCTCCTGCACCGCTAAGTTTGCGCCATACAGATTGTCACGTTTCTTAAAAATATCGGCTTCCTGTGAGTTTATATACTTCGGCTGCCGGTCCTCTAAGGTCCGGCCCCCGAAACCGATAACATCTCCGCGGCTCGAATAGATAGGGAACATGATCCGGCCGCTGAATAATGCCATTTTATTATTTTTTTTAGAAAACAAACCCGACTCTATCAGAAAGGATTCGGAATAACTCTTTGTTTTCAGAAATCTCCACAACCATGACCGGTTGCCCGGCGCCCAACCCAGATTGAAAATTTCCATCATCTCCTTTGAAATACCCCGTTTTTCCAGATATTTCCGCGCATTGAGAGCTTCGTCAAAATGGAGAAGAATATGGTGAAAGCTTTTTGCAACCCGGGTATAGAGTTCGATCTTTTTCTTTCGTGTAGATGCCCCGATATCTTCCTGATAGTCGAGCGGTATTCCGGCTTTATTGGCCAAAATTTCTACGCTCTCCTGAAAGCCGCAGTTTTCTATCTCTTGTATAAATGTAAAAAGAGATCCCCCTTTGTGGCAACCAAAACAATAAAAAAGTTTTTGTTCCGGCGAGACGGAAAAAGACGCGGTTTTTTCCTGATGAAAAGGGCAAAGACCCCAAAATCGGCCGCTTTTAAAGGACAACTGCGTGTATTCGCCTATAATATCTTCTATTCTGATCGCATTTTTTATTTCTTCAATTTTTTCTTCCGGAATTTTCATTACTGTTGGTATACCGATAAACTAATTCTTCAAATAAAGCCGCTTTGCACGATTATGATCCTCGTTGGTTTTTGAGAATTTATGTTCGCCCGTATCCGGGTCCTTTAGAACGA
>CAYWIK010000039.1:0-18653 GCA_964458315.1 uncultured Spirochaetales bacterium
TAAGCCGTTCATGGGATTTTCCAATCCAATTGCGCCCCCGGTGCTGGTATACCCACGCAGATTCGAGAGAAAAAAGTACGATACCCCAGACCGTATAAAGCCAAATGAGAAATAAAGGAATCGCCGCCAAAGACCCGTAGATACGGGACATTTGGACAATGTTGGTGGTGGTAAAAAGGAAGATAAACTTTGCAATTTCCCACCCGATAACACCGGCAACACCCCCAATTACCGCCGAGGTAAACTGTACGCGGCCGCTCGGTACGAGACGTATCATCAGGAAAAAAGTGAAAAAGGAAAAAATACGGGGGACGACATGAAATACCAAAATCGAGCCGAAGCTGTTCCCGTTTGCAGCAACCATCGAAGAAGTCGCACGAAGAATATAAGAGAGAGTAAAGCCGGTTGCAATAAGCAGGGCGCCCATAAAAATTACCGAGCCGTAGGTAATAAATTTTTCCGCTAATTTCTTTCTCGAGGAGCTGCCCCAGACTGCATTAAAATGTGTGTTGATTGTATTCATAAGCAGCACGCTGGTTATGCCGAAAAAGAGCAGTCCTAAAATCCCGAGAGAACGGGCGTTGAATACAAAAGTTTCTAAATATGAAAGCATTTCCTCGTAGAGGGTGGGAAAAAAACGTGAAAAGAAATATTTTTGGAGATCTACAAAAAGCAACTGAAAAGCCCCGAATCCGGAAAGGATGGAAAGGATGATCGCACTCAAGGGCACAACCGCGAGAAGGCTTATAAAGGTGAGGCTCGCCGACCGGATCATGCAGTTATCATTGCGAAACTCTTGAAACAACCGTTTTACAAACCGCAGGAACCTAAGCAAGAAAAAATTACCCGGTATTTTCACATTCTAAGCTTATACAATCCTCGCATCTGATGCAAATAATTTTCTTATTGAATAAAGAAATAAATCCCTCTATTATTTGCCTATGTCCCTCCGGATTGACTTAAAGAACCTTTCGTCACTTACCATCTATTGCATCGGCATCAAGGGTACCGGAATGGCGGCTTTGGCGGAAATGTTTCATAAACTGGGCGCACGGGTTTCCGGCTCGGACACTCCCGAAGAGTTTTACACCGATACAATCCTTAAGAGTCTGGGAATTCCCTATATCGAGGGTTTTTCTCCTGCAAATGTACCAGCCGGCGCCGATCTTGTGGTCCACTCGGCAGCCTATGATCGAGCGTCCCATCCGGAGCTCATAGAAGCAGACCTGCGGAAGATTCCGGTCCTCTCCTATCCCGAGGCCCTCGGACTTGTGTCCGCCTCACGGTTTTCTGTCGGTATCGCCGGGACCCACGGCAAAACCACTACCGCGGCCATGACCGCGGCCATTCTCATGAATACGGATGTCCCCGTATCCGTACTCGTTGGATCTGCCGTTTCAAACCTCGGAGGCAGATCGGTGCTTGTGCAGGGCGACCGGTATTTTGTTGCGGAAACCTGTGAGTACCGGCGTCATTTTCTGCATTTTCGACCTTCCATGCTGGTAATCACGAATATCGAAGCAGACCATCTCGATTATTATACGGGATACGATGACGTTATTGATGCGTTTGTGCAGTATGGAACGAATTTATCGGAAGCCGGTTTTCTTCTCTATTGTTCGGACGACGACGGGGCCCGGGAAGCTGCCAAAGCCGTTACCCTGAAGCGGCCGGATATTCGAGCAATACCCTATGGATTAAACGCGGAGGGTCCCTATAAGATTACCGGGGTCCATATCGAGCCCGGTATCTCACGGTTTACCCTGGAGGGATGTTCGAAGCCGCTTACTCTTCATATCCCGGGAGAGCATACGGTTTTAAACGGCGCTGCAGCGGCCGCGGTAGTTACCGCAATCCATGAGGAGGAGCACGGCGGCCCTGCCGGTTGCAGGGAGGCGGAGGATGCAATTATCCGGGGGCTGGAAGGATTTCGCGGAAGCAGCAGAAGAAGCGAAAAACTCGGTGAAGCATCGGGAATCCTGTTCCTTGACGATTACGGTCATCATCCCACTGAGATTGCGTCAACCCTTGCGGGGCTCAAACAATACTTTCCAAATCGGCGGCTGATTGTCGATTTCATGTCTCACACCTTTACAAGAACAAAAGCGTTCTTTCACCAGTTTGCTTCCGCGTTTCAGGAAGCGGATTTGGTCGTGTTTCATAAAATCTATGCATCGGCGCGGGAACAGATCGACGGTTCCATCACCGGCAAGGACCTTTTTCATGAGGCGGAGGGTTATACAAAACAGGCGGTTTATTTTCATGAGATTTTCGACGCCCATGATTATTTGAAAAAGGAACTTAAATCCGGCGATTTGTTTATTACCATGGGCGCGGGAAACAACTGGGCTTTGGGAAGAGAATTGTTCCGTTTTTTCACCGAAAAGGAGAAGAATGTCAATGAAGAGCATGACAGGGTTTGGATACAGTGAATTTAAAAACGAAACGTATCATGTGACGACTGAAATCCGGTCATACAACAATAGATATCTGGATGTTTACGTAAATCTTCCCTCCTTTTTAACCGTATTTGAACAGCAGATCCGAGAATACACCGGGGAACGGGTATGCAGGGGCAGGGTAGAGATAACGGTAAAAGTGCGTGAACTTCAGGAAGATATAGAAGTAATCCTCAATGAACGGACCGTCAAGACATTTGTGGACGTCCTTAAGCGGCTGTCGGAAATCGCCGAAGTAGACAAGACCGTATTTCTCTCCCAGCTTCTGCAGATGGAAGGGGCCGTAAAAATGGAGAAAAACAGGGACACCGAGGCATTTTGGGAAGTGTTGAAGCCGGAGCTCGAGGCAGCTTTTACAGGATATGAAGAAACGCGCCTCCGGGAAGGGGAACACACGAAAAAGGATATTATCGAATTTTTGGATTGTATAGCTTCCGGTACCGAAAAAATTTCGGGATTCGCGGATGAAATCGAGTCGAGAATTCAGGAAAACCTGCTCAAGCGGTTCAATGAAGTCATGGCAGGGAAGGTCGACGAAGACCGCGTTTTAACAGAAACAGCCGTTATGCTGGTAAAATACGGAATCAATGAAGAGCTTTCGCGGTTACGGGGCCATATCGAGGCGTTTCGCCGCGAAATTGCGGCAGCCGGTCCATGCGGAAAAAAACTCGACTTTCTTTGCCAGGAACTCAACCGGGAAATTAATACAATCGGTTCGAAAAGTTTCATTCTCGAAGTAAACCAGCTCGTCGTACAGATCAAAGACGGGATCGAGAAAATGCGGGAGCAGCTTCGAAATATCGAATAATCAGTTATGAAAGAGGGAATTAAAATAGCAATTTCGGGAAAAAGCGGCTGCGGGAACTCGACGGTAACGAAACTTGTTGCCGAGCGGCTGGGACTCCGGGTGATCAATTATACCTTTAAAACGATTGCCGAAGAGCTGGGAATTTCTTTTCAGGAACTTCACCGAAAGGCCCAGACCGATTTCTCTTACGATCGGCATTTGGATACGAAGCAGGTGGAGCTCGCAGAGGGAGGAAACTGTGTCCTCGGCTCTCGCCTTGCAATTTGGATGCTCGAAGACGCGGACCTTAAAGTTTATCTCGATGCGCCGGTGGAAGTACGGGCACGACGGATTCATAAGCGGGAGGGAGGAGATTACGTAAAAGTACTTAAGGAAACGATTGAACGCGACCGCCTCGACTCGAAACGATATCAAGAGCTTTATGGAATAGACAACAATGAATTTTATTTTGCGGATTTACTTATCGATGTGGAGAAACATGATCAATATGAAACCGCCGATGCGATTGTCGAAGCCGCTCGCTTTACATAATGGTAAAAATTTGTTACATTAACTTCGTCAAAGAATATAACCACGACAGGAGTCGAAATAATGATCATTCCGTTGGATCTCTTGATTGGAAATGAAGATAACGTATATGGACTTACGTGCGCGTCCATACGCCGGGCGCTGCAGATAACGATGACCGGGGATGAAGAAATAGAAAAAAACAACGGAAAAGTGGTTTCCACGGCAATTAAACAGGTGCTTACCAAGCAGGTGGAATACCGGCTTGAAGATATCAGGTGAGGACTCCTTATCCGGTAATTCAGATATTCGGACCTACGGCGGTTGGAAAAACAGGGCTGCTTTCCCGCCTTTTACCCGGCAAAACCGAAATAATCAGCGCGGACAGCATGCAGGTGTACCGTTATATGGATATCGGTACGGCGAAACCTTCCTTTGAAGAGCGGGCAAAGACTCGCTACCATTTAATCGATATATTAAATCCCGACGAGCAGTATAATACCGGCATGTTCGTCCATCTGACGGACCGGCTCATTCCCCAAATTATTGAAAGAAACAGGGTCCCGATCGTAAGCGGAGGGACCGCATTTTATTTTATCAATTTGATGTACGGACTTCCTGAAACACCTCCCGGCGATCCTGTAGTAAGAGACGGGTTGCGGAAGGAATGTAAAGAGCGGGGATTAAAGGCATTATTTCATGAGCTCGCCGAAAAAGACCCTGTGAGCGCGGAGCGTATAGGGGAAAACGATTCGTACCGGATCATCCGCGCCCTCGAGGTTGTCCGCCAAACGGGCAGACCGCTTTCACGATTTAGTGCCGGAAGGAAAATACGAAAACGGTATCGGTTTTTTACCATCGGTTTGCAGCGGAAGCGGGAGGAACTCTACAGGCGGATAGAGCTGCGGGCCGATGAAATGATTCAGGCAGGGTTGAAAGATGAAATTGTGAGGCTCCTCGGCCGAGGATATTCCGCCGCCGATCCCGGAATGCGGGGCATCGGATATCGTGAGTTTATGCAGATGCGGTGGAACGGCTGTTTGACCTTCGGTGATGTCGCGGAAAAAATTAAGCAGTCGAGCAGACGCTATGCGAAGCGGCAGATAACTTTTTTTAAGAGGCTTCCGGACATTCACTGGTTTAATCCGGAGGATTGTAAAAGTATCGAGAAAGCGGTAATTCCGTTTCTTGCTGATAAAGAGTTTGATATTTACAGAAAAGTGTTGTAGCTTTTAAGGTATGATGAAAACAATCATCTCTGTTTTTCTGGTTTTTATCGGAGTAACGGCCGCAATGCCGCTATATGGTGACGATGCCGATGCGGTCGTGATTTACGGAGAAGGATATTCTTTTTCTCTTTCCCGGGACGGTACGGACGCCTACTACGATGTGGTGTATGACAATGTTGTCGGTATGGGCTTGTACGCGGGTGACTACATAAGCACCGATGAAGATACTTTTATTGAAATCCAGCTTACTTCTTCCGCGAACGTGTTGAAGATATCCGAGAATACGAGTTTTCAAATCACTTCGGTTTCCGGAAGAGGAGGCGGAACTTTTGACCTTACCTACGGCCGGGTACGGGGTAAGGTTGCAAAGCTTTTCGGAGACGATAAGTTTCAAATACGCGGGCAGAGCGTGGTCGCGGGAGTCCGCGGCACCGATTTCGGATATGATATTATTGTCGGGAGGTTCGGAGAAGGTGAGGAAGTCGAATCGGTCACGCAAGTGTACTGTTTTGACGGGAAAGTCGAGGTCGCAAAAACAGGACAGCCTTCCGAATCAATTACCATCGAATCGAATCAGATGGTAAGTTTTACCACGGAAAAGACTATCAAACCGGTGGAATTTGAGACCCGTGACGTATCGGAGGAAATCAGGCAATTCTGGTCAGTAAACGATTTTCTAGGCGACTTGATCGATTTCCCGGTGATCGATGAGAAAGAGCCGGAAGAGAAGATGCCGAAGCAGCCGGAAGCGGAGCCCGAACCGGCTGACCTGCCGGAAGAGGAGCTGCAAATCTTTACCGAGGAAGAATTACAGAGGCGCGCGGCGATCAGAAAAGGTTTTTTGACCGCAGGGACAAGCCTTGTAAGCGTCGGCGCTCTAGTAGAAATTACCGCCCTGGTATTTACCGCTTTCGGCGACCAGCTGTTCCCGAGCGGCCGGTTCGACTATCAGCGTACGGCTAATATTCTTACGTACACCGGCACGGGAATCTTTATAAGCGGTATTCTGACCTACATCGGCGCCGCTGCCTATAAATGAACCGGTTCATTTACCGCCGAAAATAATCGCTTCGAAAACACTTATTTTAACCTCCGGATCCTGCCAGCAGTCCGCCGACATCCCTGCCTTCATACAGGTGTGTTCAAGGAATGTGTTCCTGTCCCATCCTTGTTCTACCGGGACCTGCGGCAGGAGCACCCCGGAGCGGTGTCCGCGCTGCATGTAGATGCCGTGTTTCCCGACCTCAACCTCTTCCGCGCTATCGATTTCCCGAAGCGGTGTGAGTACGGAAATTTCAATGTCCAGTTCGCCTGCCTCGGCAGCGGATACCGGCGGAAACCGCGGGTCATGAAATGCGCTCGATTCCGCCATTTGAATGATGGTATCGAACAGCGGTTTGACGCCGGTCATGTTTCCGATGCATCCTCGCAATTTCCCGTTACGGTGGAGAGTGACAAAGGCGCCGCAGTACTCCTGCAGGTTGTCCGTTGGTTCCGGAAGCGGCCGCGGTGTTTTTGAAAATTTATTTTCAATGGTAATCCGTGCGCATTGAAGTAAAATTTGTTTTTCCTTTTCAGATAATGAAAAACTCATTATTGTCCTCCTTCGCTCACCAGATATGATGCGTAGTGTACAATGGGCCTGGCCTCGGGTTCCGTGTCTAAGGAAACGGCTTCTCCTAAGCATTGAACATCCCTATATGCGAGCTGCTCATAAAATAATACCGAGGCGCACGCGGCCCCGCAGGCGCTTGTCTCTTTCAGATTTTTTCGGTCGATCAAGGTTTGCCAGTCCCCTGTTTTAAGAAGCCGTTTAAAAAACTCCGCCTGGTTCCGGGCTGTATCCTCCGTGTCCCATGCCGCCGAATTGGATGAAACGACAAAGAGAGTTGTTTCGAGTTCGTCATAAAAGGTGGTACGCAAAGCCCGGGCGGCAGCCTCGACAATCTGTTTCGACTTTCCGCCGAGCAGGACCGGAAAAACAGAGGCTTCCGGAAAGAGAAGCTGAATAAAAGGGAGCTGTACTTCGAGACAGTGTTCTTCGAGGTGGGGAATGTCATTGGCATTAATGATGGTGCTGCAGCTGACATAATCTTCGACCTTTGCGGTATCCACCGGTATATCGCCTAGGGGTGTCGAAAAAGCTTCTGATTCAGTGATAAATATTTGTTCCGATGGTTCCCGGTGAACCGAGCCTAAGAGCACAACAGTTTTGGTTTTCTTTTTTTCGCAAGCCTTAAACGCCCGGGCAGCGATCAAACCCGCAAAATCGTACGCCGCGTGGGGAACAATAATGCCGCGGACAGTTTTATCCCTCCTCGGTTCGGGTGCCGGCGCCTCCGACAGGAGTTTTAAAACGAGGTCCTTAAGAGCCTCTCTCTCCGCGGGATAAAAAAGGCCGTCGACAATTGGTGAGCGTATTTTTTTCATCTTTCCTTCTATTATGCATATTCACGGGAAGAATTGCAAATCACCGAATATTCCGGCCTTAATGTTCCGGCCGCTGAAGATACATCTGTTAAAAGAGTTTGGTCTGTCGCTGCTGCCGCGCAAGGAGCCGGTTGAGCCGATTTTCATCCAATTCGATCGTAATGTTTTTTTCCTGTGTAGGAATCACGGTCCCGAGCTTTCCATGTTTTGCCCGCCGTAAATATTTTACCTGGGTATAATAAAGTTCCGCGCTTCCCTCATTCCTGCCTTTGCTGTAATAGAGCGCCAGATTCCCCGCGTCGAGAAGGGTTGGGAGCGGGATGCTCTTGCCCGACTGATATTTAATAAACACGTAACCTCCGGGATAATCCCTCGTATGGAGCCAATAGTCGTTTCCCCGTACATGACGGCGAAGCAATTCATCGCTCTCCTTTGCGTTTCGTCCGACATAAATGGTAAAGTCACCGGAGGAAAATTGCAGTCCGGGCAGCTGTTTCTCTTCTTTAAGGGGGCGTTTTTTTTCTTCATTCTTCTTGATGTAATTTTCCAAAAAAGAAGGGTCGCCGGTTTTTTCTATTTCTTTTCGTTCTTCAATGCAGCTTTCCAGCCTCTTTTTTTGTTTTTTTAACTCTTCTTGTAACCGGGTGGCTCCCGATTTCGCCTTGCGGTATTTTTGATAATATGTTTCCGCGTTCTCCGCCGGTGTTTTTGTAGGATCGAGTTCGATTTCAATCGGTTTGTCGTTACGGTAGTAATTATGGGTCCTAAGCCATGCATCTCCGGGGTTCATCACGTGGAGGCTGCTTGTAATTAAATCACCGTATTCTTTGTAGGTTTCAAACTGTTCATAGGCAGCAAGCCGTTTCTCCATGTTTCGGATACGGGACTCAATTTTGCTTTCTTTAAAAGTATTTACTTTTAAAGCAGTTGATCGAAGTTCTTCGAGGCGTTTAGTTTTTTGCGTTTCCTCATAGTAACGTTCCAGTTTTTGATTAAAAGATCCTTCCCCTGGCAGTTCTCTCACGGTATACATATCTTTTTTGCCGGCACTTTTCTCGGGTTGAGCGCCGAACTCCGTTTCCGGGTCATACACGCCGCCGCTCACCTCGCCCCTGTTCGGACGCCGGTAGAATGCATCGAGGATCGTGCAATTTTCGTCGGTAACCAGGATATTTGCCGCATTACCCCACAATCGAATCAAGATGATCAGCACTTCGCCGCCCCGCACGACGGTAAGCTTGATGATTCTTTCACCGCTTATCTGATAGGCCTCCGTAATCCGGCCTCCTACTACTCTGGACCGCAGGAATTGTGCAAATCGCTGAAGCTTTATCGCACTTTCAGGTTTTTCTTTTATTTCGTGAAGCCTGGTCCGGCCGGGACCCAGATGCATTAAAAGATAGAACCTTTTTTCACGTGAATATATTTGAAATACAAGGCTTTGAAAATCAGGCTGGAAAACCTTTTGTATATGGCCGGCAACGAGTGGAAGCTCGCCTAATACTGCATCTATTTCTTTCCAATTAAGGGAAGCTGTTTCTGCATGCGGATACCAGGGCATCCATTTCCTCCTCTCTCCCGATGGTAATTCGTACATAGTCATCAATTTCCGGGAGAGAAAAATAACGAACGAGAAAGTTCTTCTTTTTAAGGGTTTCGAAAACTGTCTGCCCCGATACTCCGGGTTTACGGACCAGCACAAAGTTTGCCTTACTGGGAACAATATCCCATCCGGATTCAGTAAGTGCGGAAACAAATTTTTCTCTGGTATTTATAATCCGCTGATTGATTCTATGATAGTAGTCTTGATTAGTTATTGCGGCAACGCCTATTTTCTGGGTAATCCGGTCGAGGGGGTAGGAGTTGAAGGAGTCTTTTACGGTGAAAAGAGCGGAAATGACGGTTTCCGATCCGAGAACATAACCGAGCCTGATTCCCGCGAGACTGTAGGCCTTGGAAAAGGTTTTTACAATCAGCAGGTTTTCGCACTCATCGAGGAGAGACGATGCCGACTCGCCGCCGAAATCGATGTACGCTTCATCAATGATAACGGCGATATCGGCGCCGGATGCAAGCCTGCAGATTTCCGCAATGTCGCCGACGTCTTCGAACACCCCTGTCGGCGCATTTGGATTTGGAAGGATGAATCCGGAAGAAGAGGTGATATTTTTTTTTAAGGAAGCGAAGTCGAGGGAAAAATCGGCTTTTAACGGAACCGTGCCGTAGGGTATACCGTAAAAAGCGCAATACACCGGGTAGAAACTGTAGGTGTGGCGCGGAAATAGAACCGGCCCTCTCGAACCTTCGAAAAAAGCGTAAAAACAAAAACTGAGCGCTTCGTCCGAACCGTTGCTCACGAAAACCTGCCGTGGCCGGATTTTCTCCACATCTGCGATTGCCACGCGCAGGTCGATGGACAGAGGGTCGGGGTAGAGTCTCAATTCATCGGCCTGAAGCGTCGAAAGCAGTTCCTGCACTGCCGGCGCTGGGGGGTAGGGATTTTCATTGGTGTTGAGTTTGATATAGTTTCGATTTTTCGGCTGCTCCCCCGGGGTATACGGTGAAAGCATGGAAAATCTTTTCGACAACATTGATTACGCTCCCCTTACTTTTTATCCGATTTTAATTTTTTCATCCAGTAACAGCCGCTTGATTTCCGCGATCATATAAAACGAGCCGGTTACCAGGATGGGTAAGGAGCCGGCGGAAAGTTCGAGTGCCGCTTTAAGGGCTTTTGAAGGTTCGGGTTTAAAAAGGGTGTGAGCAGTGTATTTCGCGACAAGGTCGAATACGGACCGGGGATCGCTTTTCTTGAAAGAGCCGGGGGTGGAAACGATAACGGTTTCAAAACGGTTCGCCATGATTTCAGCCATTTCTTCAATCCTTTTGCCTGTTACGCTTCCGAAAATGCAGATGCCCGGACCCGGAAACAATTCCGCGAAAGAGGCTATGAGGCGGCCGAGTGAAGACGGCGTGTGGGCGCCGTCGAGTACGACCGCGGGGTCTTTTCGTATTATTTCCAGGCGCCCGGAGAGCCTTGCCCGGAGAAGTCCTTCCCTTATTTCATCGTCGCCGGCAAGCCCTAGTTGTTTCGCCGCCAGCACCGCTAAAGCGGCGTTTTCACCCTGAAACTCTCCGAGCATGCCGAGCCGGTAGGTTGCGGAGTCCCATCTTCTCCATTGCACCGTTTGCTCCATGGCCGCTCCGTCGAATCGGATGGAGGAATCGCGGACCTCTTCCCGAAGATAGGCGGCAGGGGCATTCCGCTGCCGGGCAGCCTGAGCGATGACGGTTTCCGCCGCCGCCGGCTGATACCCGCAGAACACCGGTTTCTCCGGTTTTATAATTCCCGCCTTCTCAAACGCTATCGCTTCGATGGTGTCGCCGAGAATGTCCGTGTGTTCGAGTTCGATCGGGGTGATAATGCACGCCTCAGGGTCGATTACATTGGTCGCGTCAAGTCTGCCTCCGATTCCGGTCTCGATTGCCCCGTGAGTACATTTGGTTTCTCGGAAAAGATAAAAAGCAAGAAGAGTGAGAAGCTCAAAGGTCGTTGGTTCCCCGTCTTCTCCCTCTAAAACAACACGGTTGCCTCCGTTCAAGGCGCGATAAATTTTGTTTATAGCGGATAAAAACAGCTCATCCTCGATAAAAGATCCTGCAATGGTGACGCGTTCCTTGTAGGAAAGCACATGGGGAGAGGTGTACAGCCCGGTTTTGTGCCCCGCGGCAGCGAGAATCGACGCGAGAAACATGCCGGTGGAGCCTTTTCCTTTTGATCCGGCGATGTGGTAGAGTTTCATTCCCCGTTCCGGGCGGCCTAACAGGTCGAGGAGACGTATCATCCGGTCCTTTTTGAAATCCCGCACCGACTGCGGGGTTGTTTTTTCAAAATTGGTAAATGATTCAATATACCGGAATGCACTGTTCAGGTCTTTAAAAGTCATATGAGACTCCAGTCATTATTCCCTTTTTTTTAAAGCATTGGAATGAGCGGCGAATCCTTCGTAATCCGCCAGGGTAATAACGTGGGGCGACAATTCGGTAAGCCCGCCGGAGGTAACATATACCACGGAAGAATATTTTATAAAATCCCTGACCGATACGGCGGAGAAAGAACGAGCCGTGCCCCCGGTAGGAAGGACCGCGTTTGCGCCTACCGAATAATTTGCCGCAGAGAAGGGAGTATTTTCACCTAAAAGTATTTCCCCCGCGTTCCGGATAAGCGATAGGGTATCGAAGGGATCATTTGTCTGGATTTGAAGATGCTCCGGGGCAATATCGTTTACCAATTCCGCGGCTTCTTCCATCGTTTCCGTGAGAATGATTCCCCCGTACATTGAAAAAACGTCGGCGGTAAACTGTCTTCTCGGTTCCGGGAGCGCATCGATAAGCCCCGGGAGCAGGTCCGCCACATCTCCGGCAAGTTTTCCCGAAGGAGTAACCAGGAGCGCGGAGGAGTCCGATCCGTGCTCCGCCTCAATGAGGAGATCGGAGGCGGTCCGTCCAGGGTCCGCCGCCCCGTCTGCAAGAACTACCGATTCAGACGGGCCGGCGGGAAGTCCCGTATCGACGGTACCGGAAACCAGGCGCTTGGCAGCTGCAACGTATACGCTGCCCGGCCCGACGATCTTGACCACCCGCCGCACGGTTTCCGTGCCGTACGCAAGCGCGGCGACCGCCTGGGCGCCGCCCATCCGGTACACCGAAGCAACGCCGCAGAGCCGGGCGGCGTAGAGGCATGCCGGATCGACTGATCCGTCCCGGGCCGGGGGTGTGGCGACTACAATCCGAGGAACTCCGGCAACCTGGGCGGGGACTGCAAGCATATAAAGCATCGAGGGAAAGCTTCCTCTTCCCCGGGGCACGTAGAGACCGGCGGAATCGATCGGCAGCGGCCGTTCTCCGGCAAATACTCCGGGTCTGATTTCGTGCAGCGTCTGCCCGTGCGGCCGCTGGTGCTCGTGAAATCTCCGGACATTGTCGATCGAGTACCGAAGAGCGCTCTTTACTTGGTCCGAAAGAATTTGTTCGGCGGCTGCAAACTCTTCTTCCGAAACCCGGACCGGCAGGGATTCAACAGCGGCCCCGTCGAACTGTACGGTGTAGCGGATCACGGCCCGGTCTCCCTCGTTTTTTACCGCTTCTATTACCGGTCCGATCTTTTTTAACGCGTCCTCGATGTCCTGTGCGGAGCGGCGGAGAATCCGTTCCTGTTCGCTCTTGGTCATTGTTTTCCATTTCTTCGGTATAATGCGCATGGGTCCATAGTATAAAGAATCGGAATGCTGTGCAATCCGCCTTCATTATGATCGGGAACTGGCGGTAGACACTGACCGGGGTAATCGGATACTGTGTTTTTTCTGAATAAAGAAAGACAGGAGCAAAAAGGATGAGCGATCCGAAAAAAATTATGAACAGGCTGTGGACCAGGGGAAAAGAGTTTTTGGGAGTAGAGTATCCGATTTTAGGAGGCGCCATGTCCTGGATCTCCGAATCAAAACTGGTCTCAACGATATCAAACGAAGGAGGGTTCGGGGTCCTTGCGGGAGGCAATATGCCGATCGACCTTTTCAAGGACGAAATCAAAAAAACCAGAGACATGACGGACAAACCTTTCGGTGTTAATTTAATTTCCATTGCCCCAAACTTTCGTAAACATTTGGAGCATGTCCTTGATATCGAATTTCCTTTCATAATATTTGCCGGCGGACTTCCGCCGAGGGACGCTATTACCAAGGTCAAACAGACCGACAGCACCCTTATCTGTTTTGCTCCCACTGTGGGGATTGCGAAGAGCATTATCCGTTCCGGCGTAGACGCCCTCATCATTGAAGGGCATGAAGCCGGCGGACACATCGGGCCGGTATCCACTGCAGTACTGGCGGAGGAGATCCTTCCCCACACTACGGAGGTACCGGTTTTTGTGGCAGGGGGCATCGGCTCCGGTATCTCGATGCTTCACTACCTCCTCATGGGCGCTGCAGGCATTCAGATCGGGACCTGGTTTGCCGTGGCGGAGGAATCGCCTGCCCACGATAACTTTAAAACCGCGCTGGCAAAAGCAGGCGCGAAGGACGCCATTCCCACCGCTCAATTTGATCCCAGAGTACCGGTCATTCCGGTGCGCGCAATTACCAACGAAGGCACAACGGACTTTACTACTCTGCAGCTCGGTTTGGTTGCCCAGCTCGAGCGCGGCGCCATGACACCGAAAGAGGCGGGCCTCAAGCTCGAGGAGTTCTGGATCGGGGGCTTGAGGAAAGCCGCGGTAGACGGGGACATCGAACACGGTTCTATCATGGCCGGCCAGAGTGTCGGACTTGTCGATCGCATTATGCCGGTAAAGGAAATCATCGGGATGTTTATTGAACAGGCAACGGAAGAGGCGAATCGGGTGCTTGGGCGGCTGAAGAGCGCCTGTGAAGAGGATTAAGACGACGGTTGCCATTATTTTTAATAGTTTATAAGATTGCTACGTAATTTTTAGCTCTAGCACATAGAGGAGGTTGTAATGGGACTACATCTTGTGGTACTCGTGAAACAGGTGCCGGATACGCAAAATATAACCGGCGAGGCGATGCGCGAAGACGGAACGGTGAATCGGTCGGCGCTCCCTGCAATATTCAATCCGGAAGATCTGCACGCCCTCGAGGCGGCATTATCGATAAAAGACACACATCCTGATACAAAGGTAAGTGTGCTCACCATGGGGCCTCCGCCGGCGATTCAGGTTTTAAAAGAATCTTTATATCGCGGCGCCGATTTCGTGGCCCTTGTTTCCGACCGCCGGTTTGCCGCGGCGGACACCCTTGCTACGTCATATGCATTGAAATGCGCCGTCGAAAAACTCGGTGACTATGATATGGTCATCTGCGGCCGGCAGGCGATCGACGGCGACACTGCGCAGGTCGGACCGCAAACAGCGGAAAAGTTGGGAATCAACCAGATTACCTCTGTTTCCGGCATCGAAAAACTCGATATCAAGAGCGGAAAAATTACCGCACGGCGCAGCATCGAAGGCGGGTATGAAATTATTACTTCGAAATTTCCCGTTCTGCTGACCATTACCGACGAAGGCTTTTTCCCCCGTCCGCCTTCGGCAATCAAGGTCCTTACCTACAAAAACGCTTCGGCGCAGCAGCAGGAGGCTTACGATGAGAGCTACCTCGATACCGACTCCGCGTCAAAATTTGAAAATTACATTTCACAGTGGGATGTAGGGGCAATCGGAGCGAATCCCGACCAGTGCGGTCTGTCGGGCTCTCCTACCAAGGTGAAGAAAATCGAATCGGTTGTATTGAAATCCGAGGAAACGAAGATGGTCGAAAATACCGAAGAAGGAATAGCCAATATGGTCCATGAACTAATCACCGATCATACAATCGGATAGAAAGGAGACATTCGTGAGCGATAAAAATAGTGTTATGGTATTTGTCCAGCAGGACGACGGAAAAGTCGTCGAGGTAAGTTTGGAGCTGGTGTGTAAAGCGAGGGCGCTTGCGGATCAGTTAGGCGTAAAAGTAACCGGTGTTCTTGTGGGGCATAAAGTCGGAGAAGAGGCGAAACGGGCAGCCTCCTACGGTGTGGATGAGCTCTTTGTTGTAGACGACGAAAAACTTGCGAATTATACGCCGATGCCCTACGCAAAGGTGCTGGTTGACATTATCAAGAAACAGCAGCCGCAGATCGTTTTGTACGGAGCCACCACTACGGGAAGGGACGTCGCTCCGCGGGTGGCATCGGAATTGAAAGTCGGACTGACGGCAGACTGTACGGATCTGCAGATCGGGGACCATGAGTACCGCGGTACTATGTATAAAGATATCCTCTATCAAATCCGTCCGGCCTTCGGAGGAAACATTATTGCGACTATTGTGTCCCCGGAAAACAAGCCCCAAATGGCCACGGTCCGGGAAGGGGTGATGAAGATGTTCGAACCGGGCCCTTCCTTCAAAGGCAAAATTACAAGCATCGACATAAAAGTGGGGCCGGAATATATCCTTTCTGAGATCGTGAAGCGGGTCAAGGAAGAAAAACATGTGGACCTGAAGGGCGCACAGATTATTGTCGCGGGAGGGATCGGTGTCGGCTCGAAGGAGGATTTCGAGTTGATCAAACAGCTTGCCCATCTGCTGAATGGGGAAGTAGGGGCCTCCCGTGCCGCTGTTGATGCCGGGCTTGTCTCGAAGGATCATCAGGTAGGCCAGACCGGAACAACGGTGCGGCCTAAATTGTATATTGCCTGCGGTATCTCCGGATCGGTCCAGCATCGGGCCGGCATGGACGAAGCGGCGAGAATTATCGCCGTCAATACCGATCCTGAGGCGCCGATATTTCAGATTGCCCACTACGGTATTGTCGGAGACCTGAAGGAAGTGATACCGAGATTTATCAAGGCGTACAAGGAAAAGGCATAAAAGGAACCGAGGAGAATACGTTATGGAAAATTTTCTGCATGATAATGAAGATATTTTGTTCCACTTGGAACATATGGATTTTGATAGAATTGTGAGGCTTCGGGAAAACGATTTTGCCGAAAAAGACGCCTATCCCCATGCCCCGGGGGATACAGCGGATGCAAAGGATTCGTATATGAAAATCCTCGAAATCATCGGCGAAATATGCGGGGAAGTGCTCGAACCGTTGGCGCCCGAAATTGATAAGCAGGGTGTACGGGTTGAGAAGAATAATGTGGTGTACGCTCAGGGTACAAAACAAGTCCTTGATATATTCAGCAAGGCGGATTTGATGGGGTTTTCCCTTCCCCGCAAATACGGGGGGCTCAACTTTCCTGCCACGATACTGGCTGTCGCCGCTGAAATGGTAGCCAGAGCGGATGCCTCGTTTCTCAATTTCGGATTGCAGCAGGACATTGCCGAGACCCTGAACAAGTTCGGCTCCGAGGAACTCAAGGACAAATATCTTCCAAAACTCAGCTCCGGTGAATATGGTTCCGCGATGATTCTGACCGAGCCGGACGCGGGAAGCGACCTCCAGGCCGTGACTCTCCGGGCCCATCTGGGACCGGACGGCAGATGGTACTTAAACGGCGTAAAGCGCTTTATTACCAACGGCTGCGGGAAAATCGGTCTGGTTCTGGCGAGGAGCGAAGAGAGCGGGAGCGGCGCGAGGGGGCTTTCGATGTTTCTTTACGAACGGGACGAGCACATGATCATACGCCGGGTGGAGGACAAGCTGGGAATCCACGGTTCTCCGACATGCGAGCTGCAGTTCAATAATGCGTCTGCTTATCTCGTTGGCGAACGGAAGAGAGGTTTGACAAAATATACGATGTGGCTTATGAACAGCGCCCGGTTGGGGATTGCCGCGCAAGCCTTGGGCATTTCCGAAGCAGCTTACCGGGAGGCGGACAAGTATTCTAAAGAACGGTTTCAATTCGGCCACTCGATCCGGGAATTTCCGGCGGTGTTCGAAATGTTGACGGAAATGAAAGTGAATATTGAGGCCGGCCGGACCCTCATGTACGAGACGGCTCGAGTCGTGGATTTGAAAGAAGGGCTCGAGCATATGTCCGAACTGCACGAAGACAGGAAGTCGGAGTTCCGGTCGGAACTCAAACATAATACACGGCTGGCATCTCTGCTTACCCCGATGACTAAAATGTTCAATACGGAAATGGCCAATAAAATCGCCTACGACGCCATCCAGATCCAGGGCGGCACCGGCTATATGCGGGACTTCAATGTGGAACGGCACTATCGTGACGCACGGATTACCAATATATATGAAGGTACGACCCAGCTGCAGGTGGTGGCGGCCATCGGCGGGGTTACTTCAGGGACCGCAACCGCTCTCTTAGACGAGTACGATTCGGAGGACAATTCCCACGCGGAAGGGCTCGTTAAAATTGTCCGGAAGGCGAGAAACAATTTCGAAAAGGCCCTCGTCCATGCCAAGGGAGTGGACGATGCCGGCTTTATGGATTATCACGCCAGGCGAATGGTGGAAATGGTCATCGATTTGATCCAGAGTTATCTTCTCATCCGGGACGCCAAGCATTCGGAACGAAAATACAAGATCGCCGAGACTTTTATCAAGAAAATGGCAACTCGAGTGGAAGAGAAGATGAATTTCATTGTGAGCGAAGATTCTACGCTTTTAAAGAATTATAAGACGATTATTGGGGAATAAAAGGGTTTTTAAAGCCGGCCGCTTTTAGCAGCAGCCGGCCCTTCGTTCTTTATCAAGGATAAATCCCGCGCTTTTTATATACGCATTCAAGATACGACAGCGCGTCGATATAAGCAGCGGTCCGCCAATCGGTGTTGTAGTCTGAAGCTGCCTGCATTACCCGCTCAAAGGATGAAGAGATTTTTTTATTGAGTTTGCAGTCTACTTCTTCCAGCTCCCAGGATTCGCTTCGCTTGTTCTGGAGCCATTCAAAGTAGCTGACGATCACCCCGCCGGAGTTACAAAGAATATCCGGAAGAATGTCAATCCCTCTGCTCTCTAAGATGGAATCTCCGGCCGGATCGGTCGGCCCGTTTGCGCCTTCCGCTACCAAACGCACATTGAGCAGCGGAGCCGTCTCTTCGTTGATCTGGTTTTCCATTGCCGCGGGAACAAAGATGTCCGCCGGCGTCTCCAGGAATGTTCCGTGGTCGATCTGCGCCGCATTCGGATACCCGGCAATGCCGGAGTTTTCGGCCGAATAGGTGTACAGCTCTTCCGGATCGATGCCGTTTCTGTTATACACGGCGCCGGTTACGTCTTCGACGGCGATCAACGTGGCGCCTAAGGCGCAAAGCAGACGCGAAGTCCAGCTGCCGACATTTCCGAATCCTTGAATAGTGAACCGTAATGAAGAAAGGGGCAGTGATTTGGATTCGGCCCATCTCATGATCGAAAACACGACGCCCTGTCCGGTTGCTTTGTCTCTTCCGATACTGCCGCCCGATTCGACCGGTTTCCCGGTCACGACATGCATCGACCTGTTGCGCTCGTTAGGCGGCACGGTGGTAAGATAAGTATCGAGGATCCACGCCATGATTTGCGCGTTCGTGTTTACATCCGGCGCCGGGATATCATACTCCGGACCGATGTTGTTTCCTAAGGAAAAAGTAAACCTGCGGGTGATTTTTTCAATTTCCAACTCCGAATAAAGGTTCGGATCGATTTGTATTCCCCCTTTTGCTCCGCCGAAGGGAATACGGTTTATCGCCGCCTTCCAAGTCATCCAGGTCGCAAGGGCCCGTA
>CAYWIK010000040.1:0-5460 GCA_964458315.1 uncultured Spirochaetales bacterium
TACATATTCCTCTCCGGCGGAAAAGCGATCAGTTTTTTGCGGATAAACCGGGCCGTTTTCTCTTCCAAGGCGCCCCGTGCATCCCAAAACTGTTCCGAAATCGTGCGGTTGTCGAAGGTCCCGTCCGTTTCGAGGAGCGGGGTCATGGAAAACACCGGATTGTCTTCCCCGTCGTTTACCCCGGTGTGCCGGATGCCGCCCCCCCTTGTCCAGGTGACCGCACGCTCCCGGTGTGCTTTGTCGTAGGTCAGCTGAAAGCCGCTCAAACGGCCCTCTGCGTCATACCAGAGGAAAAGGTCGAAATATTCATCGGTGAACCATCTGCGGAAGTCCTGCCCCGGGACCTGCTTCACCTTTTTAATTTCATAGAGCATACACGGCAAGTGTACCATACCTTCACCGGAGCCGGTAGACAACGGCGGCGTTCGGTACTATATTGAATAACTAATTTAAATATTCAGTTTAGCGTAAAGGTGAGGCAATGAAAGGCTTAAAAAGAAAGGGTAAAATATTATTTCCTGTTTTAGCAGTGTTCGCCGGGCTTATTACGTACATTCTCCTGCCCCTCTCTTCCCGAGAGTGGAACTTCGAGTTCGATAAAAAGATGATCGCTTCGAAGCGGGCGTTTCTCGATAAGCTCCGGACGGAACGTCCCTCGAAATATCACGCCCAAAGCGAAACACCGCCTAATATTCTTCTCATCACCGCCGACGATCTCGGCAAGACCGATATTTCCCTGTACGGCAGCGAGACCGTGGAGACGCCGAACATGGACGCTATCGGGACGGAAGGGGTCACCTTTACCGACGCCTACTGTTCATCTCCGATCTGCAGCCCCTCCAGGGCGGGCATGATCACCGGCAGATATCAGCAGCGTTTCGGTATGGAAGTCCAGCCGCAGAACCGGTACGCCCGGAACCGGCTGGAATATTTTATCGTCAAACATTTTATCGATACGGGACAGTGGTTTCTCGTCGAACGCGGATCGACCCCGAAAAAATCGGCCATGGAAAAACAGGGGCTGCCTCCTTCGGAAATCACCCTCGGCGAGCTCCTGCAGAGTGTGGGCTACCGGACCGGTATCACCGGCAAATGGCACCTCGGATTCAACGAAGAGTTTATACCGAACAACCGCGGTTTTGATGAACAGTACGGCTTCTACGAGGCCTTTTCCCTCTTCGCCCCGGTCGACAGCTCGGGTATCGTCGAATACAGGCATGACTACTACGCAAATAAACATATCTGGAAACAGGAGCGGTCCGGTCCATGCGCCATACGCAGGAACCACGAGGTCATCGAAGAGCCGGAGTATCTCACCTTCAGAATCGCGGAGGAGGCGAACCGGTTTCTAGAAGAAAACAGAGAACGTCCGTTTTTTCTCTATGTGCCGTTCAGCGCGCCCCACACCCCTTTCCAGGCGCCGGAGGAATACTACGACCGGTTCAGCCATGTAAAGGACAAGAACAAGCGGGTATACTACGCCATGATAGCGGCCCTCGATGACGGGGTGGGGATGATCATGGAGAAGCTTTCGGAACTCGGCCTTGAAGAGAACACCCTGGTGATGTTTGCAAGCGACAACGGCGGCGCTACGTATACGGAAGCCACTACAAACGCACCCCTTAAGGGCGGCAAGTTTATGAACTTCGAAGGCGGCGTCAATGTCCCCGCGATGCTTCGCTGGAAGGGAACGATCGACGAAGGAAAAAAATATTCCCATATGGTCACCCTCCTTGATTTCTACTCCACCGCGGCTGCAGCCACGGGGGTCCCTCTTCCCGGGGACCGGGTTATCGACGGAAAGGACCTCCTGCCATATCTGCAGGGGGAAAAAGAGAATCCGCCGCACCGGGCCCTTTTCTGGCGGGCCGCTTATAACAAGGCGGTCCGGAGCGGGCCGTGGAAGCTGATCATCGACGAGAAGAACGGGAGGGAACTGCTTTATAACCTGCAGGATGACAAGGTAGAAAAACGGAATCTCGCAGAACGCCGGCCGGAGGTCGTCGGACGCTTCAAGGGTCTGCTCGAGGAGTGGGAAAAGGGTCTGACGGGGCCGTTATGGCCCCGGGTCATGGACTTCCGGGTGGAGATCGACGGCGTGGAGTACGAGTTTGCCCTCTAAGAAGGGCGTAAACCGTCCGGCCGCGAATCGTCCTTTCTCCCTTCTCGTAAAGCCCGCGTCCGCGGACTGTAATTTGCGGTGCGACTACTGTTTTTATCTCGAAAAATCGGCCGTCTATCCTGAAGCCGAGACCCCCCGCATGGAGACGGAAACCTTGGACGCCTTAATCAGCGGATATATGCGGACCCGGCAGCCGGTCTACTCCTTTGCGTGGCAGGGAGGAGAACCGACCCTTATGGGGCTCGATTTTTTTAAATCCGTCACCTCTTTTCAGGAGCGGTACGGAAAGGCCGGCAGCACGGTCTTCAACGGACTTCAGACCAACGGTGTGAGGATAGATGATGATTTCGCGGCCCATTTGGCCGCATATCATTTTCTTACCGGGGTGAGTATCGACGGCCCGCCGGAAGTCCACAATATATACCGAAAAGGGAGAGACGGAAGGGGCAGCTACGACCGGGTAATTCGGGGCCTCGAAACCCTGGAGCGTCACGACGCGGCGGTAAACGGACTCGTCCTCGTCAGCAAGGCAAATGTCGGTTGCCCGGAAAAAGTGTACCGTCATCTCAAAGAGCTGGAACTTTTTCATCACCAGTATATTCCCTGCGTAGAATATGATGAAAAAGGCGAACCCCTGCCATGGACCATTTCCGGTGAAGAATGGGGAGATTTCCTTATCCGTCTGTTCGAAGAATGGAGCAGGGGAGACATCGGCAAAGTTTCCATTCGCCGGTTCGAAGCAATTGCGGCCGCCGTAAAGGGCATGGATCCGGGAATGTGCACCATGGGAAGAAACTGCGCTCAATATTTTGTGGTGGAGCACAACGGAGATGTATACCCCTGCGATTTTTTTGTCGAGCCGCAACTAAAGGTTGGTAACATCGGGAAGGATTCATGGGAAGAACTTAAAAAGAGCAAACGATACAGGCAGTTCGGGAGAAAGAAGAGCGAATGGGACCCGGCTTGCTCCTCCTGCCCTTATCTTTTCTATTGCGCGGGCGACTGCATGAAGCACCGGCCGGGAACCGGGGCGCCGGCGGCGGTTTCAGAGGGTCTTCGGCGGCGGAGCGTGCTCTGTTCCGGATGGTCCACTTTTTTTCAAAAGACCCTTCCAAATTTTCACAAAATAGCTCAAAATATCTAAGTAAAATATATGAACAGAGCGAAATGGAAACTCTTTTTTATCGTGCCTCTTTTTACCGTCGGCCTTACCGCGGCCCTCGACTATCTTGAAGTTTTTCAACCCCTGCAGCAGAAGGCATACCGGTTCCTTGTCGACTTTCAGGAAGAAGTCCCCGTCAGTGAGCGGATTCTCCAGGTGGTCGTCGACGAAGAGTTTACGAACGCAAATAAAATGGCCGAACCGCCCCGGGACCTCCTGGCGGAAGGGATCGTTTTGCTCCGGGAATTCGGTGCGGAACAGCTCATCCTGTTCGATGATTTTTCGAAGAAAAGCCCGCCGGGGGTAAATCCGGATTATTTACTCGAAAACCGCTTCCTGCTTTCGGGCCGGGCAGGAGAGGCCGGGGAGAAAGAACTGGCCGAGCTGATTCGGGACAGAGATATTTATCTTGGCGAGGCGCTTGTATTTTTCGGCCCGGTCTATGTACCGGTTTTCCCGTCGGCAATTCAGGACCCCGCCGCTTCAGAAAATATATCAAAGCGCATAGAGGAAGAACATACATTTTCTAAAGAGATCGGCAATGAAGACCTTTTTGGGGAGACGGCGCACATCATTCCTCCGGTCACGCCGATTGCGGCGGCGGCCGCGGGGTTCGGCATTCCGGGCTCCGCGCCGGTAATTCGGCATATAGAGCTTTTCAAGGAATACAGGGACGGATATCTACCTCAAATCGCCTTTCTTTCCCTCTTTCACTGGTTCGGGCGGCCTGAAATAATGCTTTTTGAAGACCGGCTGATTTTGCTGCAGGCTGACCTTCCCGGCGGAGAGGTGAAAGACCTGCTCATTCCCCTCGGTCCAAACGGAAGCATGATTCTCTACCGGCCGCCCGATTACGAGGGATCTCCTTTTTCGAGGATCAGTTTTCAGCGGATCATGCTGCATCATCAGTTGGAGCATGATTTGGTATCTACCTTGCAGACGATGGAAAGGCTTGGTTTTTTCGAGTCGGGGCCGCTTACTTTTTACCGGAAAGCACTGGCTTTAAAAAAACGGCTTATGCGTGCGGGGCCGAGGCCGGGGGAAGAAGCTGAGCGGGCCGGCCCGGCTGCGGCTGAATATGTCGAGCTGCGGAAGCAATTTTTTACCGCCGCTGGCACGTTCTTGAAAGGAACGGCGGAGCAGGAACTCCTTTCGGCTTATGAGGAAAAAAGGGCGGAGATAGAAAAACTTTTCTCCGAAGGGCGGGGGAGCTTTGCGAGCTTGGTTGAACTCAGAAAAGAATTGATCGAGGCGAGTGAAGGGTCCCTCTGTATCTACGGCCGGGCCGGCCCGGAGGTCGAAGTGAACGCCGCTTTAGCGAACGCGTTTCTGCAGGAAGCGTTTTATGACGAATTTCCTTGGTGGTACGCAATCGGGGCAGCCGCAGTGCTTGCTTTTCTCTTGAGCTTTTTTATGAGCAGGGTTAAAGCGTATCTCGGGGCGGTCATCGGTTTTCTAATTGTTGCTTTGATAACCGCCGGGTTCGGCGGGAGCTTTCTTCTAACGGGAATATTCATCCCCCCTGCCGCAGCCGCAGCCGCTCTTTTGCTTACCTACCTTGTCTGTTTAACGGTTTCGATCGTTGCGGGAGGATACGAAAAGCGGTGGATGCGCATGATTTACGGCCGTTCGTTTCCACCGGAGGTTGTCCCCGCGGCGGTTTCGCTCTTAAAAAACAACTCCCTAATCGGAGAGAGCGCCGCTGCAACAGGCGGGTGTTTTAATTTTCAGCAAATCCATAAAGCCGTTTCCGGACTGGAGCCGAAAGGAGCGGTCGCCCTGACCGCTGAAGCGGTCGAAAGCATTCGGCGAGTCATATTGTCCGCCCGGGGAAGCGTGAGTCTGTCCGGCAATGAGTCATGTACCGCCCTGTTCGGCGCCCCGGTCGAATCAAAACAGGCGGTTTCTTCCGCCTGTGCAGCCGCGCTTTTCATGCGGCAGAAAGACCTTGAAATCAATACACTGTTGAATGAAAAAGGCATAAACGGAAACGCGTACCGGACGGTTATCGGCATGCATACCGGTAATCTCGTTATAGGGAATATAGGCGGAGGGACGCACATAAATTATACCGTCACCGGTCTCGGGGCGGTCCTTCTTGTAAAATTGGCTGCGGCCAATCGGCAGTACGGAACGACGATCATTGTAACGGAGGAAACGAAAGGGAAAACGGAAG
>CAYWIK010000040.1:5560-18528 GCA_964458315.1 uncultured Spirochaetales bacterium
AAGGGAAAACGGAAGAAGGGTTTGTTTTTCGGGCCCTCGACCGGGTTCGTGCGGAAGAAACCTCGCTTCCGGTGCGCATCTATGAGCTCGTAAGCCGAAGAGAGTCCCTTTCAGCGGAAACCGCAGAGCTTCTCCGCGTATTTGAAGAAGGACGGCTGCTGTTCGAAAAGCGGGAATGGGTGGCGGCACATAAGAAATTTATCGAGGCATTGAAAATCGATAAAAAAGACGGTCCCTCGGAGCTTTTTGCCAGACGCTGCCAGAAGTTTGTAAAGTCACCGCCGGCGTCGTCTTGGGACGGTGTTTTCAGCCTGCCGAATTGACAAATTTTTCTTATTGGTTAAACTTAATTTATAAGGATTTCTTTAATCGATATGAAAATGCTGCAGACAAGCATACAATCCTCCACTTTCCGCTCAATAGTGGAAAATACCCGGGAAGCTATTGCCGTCATTGCCCCCGACGATACAATCGTATACATAAACCGCGCATGTGAAGAGTTGTTTCAAATCAGCTTCGAAGAGCTTACCGATGCGGGATATGCCGGGCTTTTTCCCGACGAGGAGCTGAAAATATTTTCCGAACAGGTCCGGCCGTCCATGCTCGCAGGAAAAGGCTGGAGCGGCGAGCTGGAAGCGGTGACGGCTAGGGGCAGAAAATTATGGATTTGGGTGAATATCGATCCAATTTTAGATGACGAAGGCGAAGTCCTTCATACCTTCGCTTTCATACACGATATTTCCGGCAGAAAGACCATCGAGGAGTGGCTTCAGGAGAGCGAAGAGCGTTATCGAACTCTTTTCGAATTTATAAGCTCCGGGGTCGTCATCCTCGAACCAATAGAAAAGGGAAACGATTTCATTTTTAAAGACATAAACCAGGCCGGGCAGTTTCTCGATATGGTGAAGAAAGATGATATTATCGGAAGGCGGCTTACCGAGGTCTTTCCATGGGTACTGGAAAACGGATTGCTCGAAACGATTCAGCGGGTCTTGCGGTTCAGCGAGCCGGCCCATTTCCCGGTTTCTATTTATGAGGAAGGCGAAAACCTCGGATGGCGGGAACATTGGATATACAAGCTTCCGGGAGGAGAAATCGTTCTTCTCTATGAGGACATCAAAGAATGGAGACGGATCGAGGAAAAGCTCAGAAAAAGCGAATCTCGCAATCATGCGCTGCTCGAAGCGGTGCCGGACATGATTTTCCGCTGTAATGACCGCGGAGTAACGGTGGATTTTAAGCCGGGCCGCGGAATTTTTACCAATATGGCTCCTGATATGTTTGTCGGTAAATATGTCGGTGACGTGCTGCCGCAAAGCGCGGCGGAATATGTAATGCAAACCGTTAGGGAAGTGCTCGCTGATGGTTCGATGCGGACTATCGAATATTCTTTACCCATCGACGGGAAAAACCGGTATTTCGAAGGAAGGGCGACCTCCGCGGGCGGAAACGAAGTTGTTTTTTGCGTACGAGATATCTCCGAACGGAAGCGGATGGAAGCGGATATGGCCGAAAAGGAATCGCGGTTTAGAACGATCGTCGAAGCCCTGCCGATCGGCTACAGCGAGGTTGATTTGGATATGAATGTGACATATGCTAACGCAGCGGCTTGCCGAATAACCGGGTATTCCCAGGCGGATGTGCAGAGCGGCCTTAACGTGAGAAATATGCTTACAGAGAAAAAGAAAGTTGCCAAAAACTTTAAACTCACCCTGCAGGGAAAAAGGCGGTTTCCCACGCGGTATACATTGAAAAAAAAGGGCGGTGAAATGATCTCTGTGCTCCTTAAATCTTCTCCTATTACGGAGCAGGGAGTCGCGCGGGGTGTCCGGAATATCATTATCGATATTTCCCATCTTCCGGAGGGTCCTGAATGTTGACGAACGAGCAGCTCGGCAGGATAAACGGAATTTTCAGCAAAGCCTCTCGCGAGGGTCGAAGGACGCTCTATGAATTTGAAGTGTATGAAATTCTCCACACAATCGGCCTTGCGGTTCCTCGATTCCGGTTCGTTTCCAGCCCCCGGGAAATAAACGACCAGGTGCTCTCGGATTTCGGGGAAAAACTGGTGCTTAAAATTGTTTCGAATGAAATCGCCCATAAACAGAAGCTGGGCGGGGTCGAGGTCATCCGAAACGGAAATCCTCTGTTTGTTCAGTTCGTTCTCGAGAAAATGTTCGAGCGGGTAATGGGCTCATTCCCTGAAACGGAGAAGCCCGCTGTTGCCGGGTACCTGGTGGTTGAGTTTATTCCCTTCAAACCGGCCCTCGGATATGAAATTCTTATCGGATCGAAACTAGACGAGGGATTCGGACCTATTATTACTTTGAGCAAAGGCGGGGACGATGCGGAGTTTTTCGCAACGTATTACGACCCCCCGAATTTATTCGCTCCACCCCTCGATTATTTCGAAGCGAAAAAAGCGGTTGAAAGCCTCAAAATCAGGCATCGGTTTAGGGAGATCGGACATCCGGAATATTTAGAAAAAATCGCCGACGCCCTGGCCCGGATCAGTCATTTCGCTTACAGTTATTCATTCATTCCCGAAAATAAACAGGAATTTATTATCCCCGCGCTGGATATCAATCCGTTTGTTTTTTCCGCGGACGGGCGGTACGTTGCGGTAGACGGTTATGCCGAGTTTATTAAAAGGGAAGAAACCGAAGTCGCACTCCCGCCGATTAATCTCAATAATCTCGAGTCGTTTTTCAATCCGAGGGGAATTGCCGTAATCGGCGTTTCGAGCAAGCTCGATAAAGGCAGTATCGGCACCGAAATTGCAAAACTTCTTCATGAGCTGGGAAGAAAAGACATCTATTTCGTCAATATAAAAGGCGGGACCCTCACCCTCGACGGCACGGAATATCCCCTCTATCCGGACATTTCGTCAATTCCGAAACCGGTGGAACTCATTGTATATACCGCTCCGGCGCCCTATTCGGTGGAATTTTTCTCTAAGCTCGAGAAAGGAGCATACAAAAGCGTGATCCTGATTTCCGGAATTCCGGCGGACATCGATTATCAGGAATATGTAAAACAGCTTGATGAGTCGGTCCCGGAGGGCTTGAGGATTATCGGGCCGAACTGTGTGGGGATTATTTCCGCGCCGAAAAACAGCGACAAAGGAGTGAATACCTTTTTTGTCGACCAGAAACGGCTCAAGGTCCGGCATTCAACCTTCAGCAACACGGTGCTTCTCACCCAAAGCGGGGGGTTTGCCATCAGTGAAATCGACCGTCTCCAAAACTCCCGTCTCTTTCATACCCTTGTAAGTTTCGGGAACAAGTATGACGTAAAAATTACCGATCTCATGGCGCATTTCGATACAAAGGAAGAAATCGATGTGGTTGCCCTTTACGTTGAAGGTTTTGATCCCGGCGAGGGGCGGCAGTTTTATGAGATGGCGAAAAAAATGAAAAAACCGATAGTCATTTATAAATCCGGCAGGACCGAAGCAGGGGCCCGGGCCGCGAAGACCCACACCGCATCCATGTCCGGGGACTATGAGGTGTTTACCGCCGTTTGCCGCCAGGCCGGGGTGGTGTTTACCGACGATATTGAAGACCACTATGACTTTATCAAGGCTTTTTCTCTTCTTTCCAAACGAAAACCGGGGGGGCGTAAAGTAGCGGGCATCGTAAACTCCGGTTTCGAAGCGACCGTGGCAGGTGATGAATTGGTCAATCTCGAGCAGGCGGACATGACGGGGGAAACCTTTCAGAAATTAAAAAAGGTGAATGTGAGCGGATTCGTGAATATCGAATCGACATTTGTAGACGTTACCCCTATGTCGGATGACAACGACTATGCCGGCTATATTGAAGCGTTTCTTCAGGACGGCACGGTGGACGCGGTGTTTGTTTCGGTGATCCCCCATGTATCGATTTTGAAGACCGATCCGGAACGGGCGAGGGACGAAGACAGCCTGGGTAACCAGCTCGTTCGGTTATACAAGAAATACACAAAACCGATGGTTGTGTCGGTCAACGCGGGCAGTTATTATTCCGAGTTTGTTTCCCTCATGGAGGAGAACGGGCTGCCGGTATATGACGACATTAGGTCCGCGGTACGCTCTCTTGATGTCTTTGTTTCCTATCACGCAAAGGAGTAGATTCTTTCGGCGCCTAAATCCACTTCTTTCGTTTGAAGATGAATAACATAACGATAATAAGCGAGCCCATTACGCCGAGGACTAAAGGATAAGCCCACGGCTTGACCAATTCGACGCGCGTGGGTACTATTTTTTTAAGGTAGAACGAAACGTTTCCCACGCTTCTTCCGCCTGCTTTATTGTATACGGTTTCTTCCCTTTTCCCGGCCGTTTGTAGGTTTTTAGATTTCCCCCGCCGCCGGAGCGCGGACCATCCGCGGATTGCGCCGATTTGTTCACGGGGCGCCCATCAACGGTGCGGTCTTTTCTTACCCCTTCCCGCTGGTGTGAGGGTTCGGGAAATCGCATCGGTTCTCCCGGAACATAGGCCCTTTTTCCCTCCCCGATTTTCGGCCGGTATTTTTCGTATGTATCGTTATGCGCGCGAAACTTACCGGTAAGCTTCATCCAAAATTGCCGCATCACTGAAAGTGAAAGGAAAGCCTGCTTAAAAATGTTAAATATATTCAGATGCAGTACTTCCGCGTAAAGGCGGAATTGCATTGTTTCGGGCTGGAAATATTGTTCGAGGACAGGCCGCACCTGCTCGATATCGCTGATTTTATACTCTCGTTTGGCGGTATGGATAATCGATTCCGCGAAGATCCTGGGGCGTTCTAAGAGTTCGGCAATGAGTTTGTCACGCTGCCGTATGTTCCGTTCAATATCCTCTTCGAAATTCATGACTGTATGGAAGGTTAGATTATTTTCCCGGTTGTTGGTCTTCAAGATACCTGCCATCATTTGTATATATTCCTTTTCCAGTTCTTCCGAAATTTCTTCGAATCTGAAAGCGGCATAGCGGAAGAGGTGGTCGCGATGAATGTAATGTTCGGTCAGAAAGAGTACCGGCGGAAGCTGGGTTTTTTCTTTAAACTTTGTATACTCATCGAAAAATCGGTTTTTTATGTCAGGAAACTCAGCACCATATTTTTCCTTGAGTTTAGCGAGGAGAGCGTTCATCTGTTCCTGGGTGATCGGGGTGCGGTATTTATTTTTGAGCTGCATGTGTACCGCCTTAAGGTCCGTTTCGATTTCCTGCTCTTCTTTTTTCCTTTTTCTCGCATCCTCGACTTCGTTGTTTAGGTAGTTGTACAAAATTTCGGCGGCCTGGAACCAGCCCTTCCTGATTTTTGCCTCCTTCTGTGAAGTTATGCTTTTCCTGTACTCGAGGATGGTTCGGGCGATATCGAGCCATGTTAAAGGCGCCCGGGTAGCAAGACTCGCTTTGAAGGAGGTCAAGCTTGTATTTTTAAACCTGGCCAGGTCGGAAAGGATGTCACCATAGTCGGTCCCGTCGCGTACAACTTCTATGCAGAGCTGAATAAAAGCATTAAGGCGGTCGGAAAGGAAAAAGACTTTTTCCCCCCCGGAAAGAATGTAGGCAATGATTTTCGGCGTCTTAAAGGTTTTTTCAATATAGCTTTTACTGAAAACTTCCTTTTCTACCGTACTAAAGGAATGTTCCGGAAGTGCAAGGCCTTCCTGCTCTATCGTAGACTCGAAAGGCATGGTCGGTGCGCCTCTGCTTCCTATATCGTGATTGATGTTGATCAGCGCATACCGATAAAAGCATTCACTGCCCTGTTCGGTGAGGATGATCGATTGTTTCCTCCTCGTTTCTCCGTCATAGCTGAAATAAAACAAGGCGATTTTATGATGACTGAGTTTTCGGACCAGCTCTTCGAGCTCGCTGTGGACGTTTCGAACCTGGAGACTCATTCGCTCGGCAAAAGGTTTGTAGGGCACTTCTCCTTTTCCAAACTCGCACAATGCATGAAAAAGCGTCCGCTGTGCCGGGGTAAAAGTTCCGAGTTGAGAAAGGAAGGCTTCCTGTTCGCTCTCCGAATAGTACGCGTAGGAAGGCGTCTCGAATACCGAACTCTTTTCTTTACTCATACGCCGGTATTATTGTAATCTCTTTAGGCTAAAAAAGGAATACCCTTTTCTTCTCCGACATGTCCGCGGGAAGCATCCGATGTGGGCAGGGCCCCGGTGGCCGCTGCAATTTCTCTGAGGACCTCACGGTTGCTTACCAAGGAGCAGCCGATATCGCCGTGCATGAGTGCGGTCGGATGGTCCCGGAGGGCCTTGAAAAAGGGAGACCTGAGCAGGTCCCGGAAAGAATGGGTGTTGATGTTCTCTCCGGCATAGTGGGCGAAGGGGCATGGTTCCGCCCATCCCTGAGAGTTGATATGCATTGCGCCTCTGCCTACGGCCATGCAGTATCCTGCTTCATCGTATTCGTCCTCCGGCAGGTTGATGAGCACAATCGGTTTTGCGCGGCGGTGCTCGATAAGCTGTTCTTTGAAAGCTGTTCTTTGCTCCCCCTTGGGCAGGAAGGTTTCGTCTCCCTCCCGGAGCGGAATCAGCTCGTTGTAAAATCCGAGGGTGCAGCCGGCTTCGACCATACGGTCTACGAAGGTTTCGCTTCCTAAACAATCAATGCTCGAATCGGTGCACACGGCGGAAAAACCGAAAAGCACCTTCCGGTCCCGAAACAGTTCCATCGCCCGCATAGCCCGGTTGTACACCCCTTCTCCGCGCCGCCGGTCGGTCATTTTCTCGTCCCCTTCGACGCTCACAACGGGAATTACGTTTCCGGATTCTGCAATTTCATCCGCCGTCTCAGGGGTGATCAACGTACCGTTGGTGATGACGAGGAACAGCGCCCGGGCATATTTTTTATAGAGCGGGGCCATCTTTTTCAGTAAAAAAGGTTCGCCGCCGGTTATCACAAAGAGAAATACCCCGCACTCCACCGCTTCGCCGACGCACCGGTCTATCGTTTCTATTGTAAGCTGCCCTTCCATGGGGTGGCTGCGGGAATAGCAGCCGAAGCAGTCGAGGTTGCAGTTCGATGTCGGACTCAATGCGATCGCCGTCGGAACGAGGAGCCCTTCTTTGCGCCCGATCCTTTTTCTGGTCCGTTTGGCCCGGAACATATGAACCGCAAGGTGACGGAAAGAGAAGAGCCGCTTTAAAGTTTCCCGCTTCCAGATCCTAAAAATAGTGGAGAAGACCGAAGAAAGATTCAGGTTCTTCTTCTCCATGATATTTTTTGCCATGTGACGGACTCCTGTGAGTTGTTACGAAGAGTGTTATCTCCGTTCGAACATGGCGCGGATTTTTCTTCCCACAACTTCGACGGGATGATCTCCAAGCTCTTTTCTTTTTTTAAGGAGATTCGGCGTTCCTTTCTTTGCTTCTTCGAGCCATTCCTTGGCAAAAGTCCCGTCTTCGATCCGTTTCAGAGACTCCCGCATCCGCTCTTTTACCGATGCATCGATGATCTTAGGCCCGTTGTAGTATTCGCCGAACTCCGCCGTGTTGGAAACCACGGCATTCATCCGCTGGATCCCGCCTTCATAGATGAGGTCTACGATCAGTTTGAGTTCGTGAAGGACTTCGAAGTATGCCATTTCAGGCGGATAGCCCCCTTCGGTCAGCACTTCGAACCCCGCTTTGATAATGTCGACACATCCGCCGCACAGGACATTCTGCTCGCCGAACAGGTCTTCGTAGGTTTCTTCCTCAAAGGTGCACTCGAGCACCCCGGCCTTGGTAAAGTGCATCGCCTTGGCCATGGCGAGAACGGTTTCCCGCGCCCTGCCTGTGGCGTCCTGGTGCACGGCGATCAGTCCGGGGACGCCGAAGCCTTCTAAGTACGCCTTCCGTTCCTCCGTTGCCGGCGCCTTCGGCGCGACCATAAACACATCCACATTTTCCGGAGGGACAATCTGTTTATATACGATATTAAAGCCGTGGCTGCAGGAGAGGGCGTTCCCGGCCTCCAGATTGTCTTTGATCTGCTCGTTGTACACCGGTCCGTGGAATTCGTCGGGCAGAAGAATGTGTATAATGTCCGCCTTCTTGGCCGCCTCGGCGATGGACAGCGTTTCGAACCCGTCTTCTTTCGCCTTCTCCCACGACGGGTTGGTTTCGCCGGAAAGTTTTTCGGTCTCCCCGATCACGACATGGAGCCCCGAGTCTTTCATCATGAGCGCCTGGGCGCTTCCCTGGCTTCCGTATCCGATAACCGCTATTGTCTTTCCCTCTAAAACCGCCGTGTCCGCGTCTTTATCGTGCAGTATGTTTACCATAATTTTTGCCCCTTCCTGTTAATGTAGTAGTGGCGACATTATAGATGTATGCCGTGGTTTTATCAAGGAGAAGGAAAGAATGGTCAGCGGAAGTAGTAGAGAGGGCCGTCTTTCTTGACGCGTACCGGAAAATCGAAAAGGGCGCTCACCGTTTTATCCGTAAGCAGGTCTTCTTTCATACCGTCCTTAAATACTTTTCCTTCTTTCAGCATAGTAATCCTATGTATGGCAGGGATGATATCATGGATGTGATGGGTAACCATGACAATCGTGGTGTCGGCCCGGGCGAGCTTTTCGATATAGGAGAGGAACACATGGGTGGATTTGATATCCAGGTGAGAGGTCGGTTCGTCGAGAATGAGGGCCTTTGGATCGTGAATGATCGCCCTGCCCACGAGAAACCGGCTCACCTCGCCGCTGGACATGTGGGCAAGTTTTTTTTCCTTCAAATGGGTGATTTCAAGGAAGTCCATCACCTCCCCGGTCTTTTCCCTCATCTTTTCGGTCACTTCGTGTATGCTGAAAAGACCGACACTGCCGAAAAAACCGGAAAGAATGACTTCTTCACCTGTGCACGCAGTGTTGTAGAATCCTTTCAGGCTGTCGGAAACCACGCCGATCTGTTTCCTGATTTCGAAAAGGTCCCAGCTGGTTTTGCCGAAGATGCGGACAAATGAGTCCTCGGAATAGCGCGGGTAAAAATCTCTCGAGATCAGTTTCAAGAGCGATGTCTTCCCCGATCCGTTCGGGCCGAGGACGGCCGTATGTTCGCCCTCCCGAATTTGCAGGGTGATGGAGTCGAGAAGGCGGTATTTACCCCGTTTAACCGTAGCGTTTTGTATCTCTAAGATACAAGGATGGCTCCGGGTCATTGTTTATTCCTTTCGGCCGCTTTTTTGAGCCGCAGGTAAGGTTTGCGATAGAGTCTTTCGACCATGGAACCGCCGCCGCCGCCGGCCTCTTCGAGGGTGTGATCGTGGGCGCTCCTGTATGTTTTTGCCCGGCCGGCGGCATGAGATACGAGCCGTTCGAATTCTTCGGTTATCGTCAAGCCGAAATGGCTGTATAGTTTTTTCACCGTATTCTCCAAGTCTCCGGTCAAATCTTCGTAGCGGATTATGAGATGGTTTTCCGCCGGCGCGGAAGCAAGCCGCTTGTAGGGATAGGAGTAGAAATGTTCCGCCATATCGAGGATAAGCTCCTTATGGGCATACGGATGGACCGGATCGGTGAAATAGTTCCAGCAGAAAGAAAACCAGCTCAGACTCGACGAAATCATCTCTTGAGGCTCTCTAAGCAGATAGATGATTCGTGCATCCGGAAACTCTCGAAGGAGTGCGTCAATACGGCCGGTATGGGAGGGATTTTTGGAGAGATAGTGCCCCCCGCCTCGGGCATAGAGATGCCGTTTGATGCAGTTTCGGTAAAACTTCATAATCCGCCGTTTCCGCGGGGCAGGGACAACTTCGTCGAAGCGGTCGAACCGGGCATTGTCCACCGCGGTAGGGAAGAAAAACCAGATAAAAAGGCTGTACCAGATATAGAAAAACAAACCTTCATCTTCTTCCGGTTCATAGATCCCAATTCGGTGGATCTTTACCTGCTTTAATACCCGCGCCTCCCACGCCATAAGCCGTTTATACAAAGGTGAACCGAACCATCTGTCCACGAGCTTAATGCCCCGGAGCATCCTGCGCTGTGCAATCGAAGGCGCGGAGTAGATTTCCCAGCTTCGGATCGCCGAAAAATTTGCCGTGTCCCGGGCGAGGAGCCGCTGCAGCATGGTGGAGCCGCTTCTAAAATTTCCTAAGATGAATACGGGCCGGTCGACCGGCTGCCGCCTATGAGCGGGGAAAAAAATATGGTCGAGCACAAATCCAAACCAGGCGAAAAGCCAAAGCCATGGAAAAAGAATAAAAAAAACGGCGAAAAACCGCATGCGGTTCGGACCGAACCTGAGGTCGGACCGTCCGCCGGGGAAAAGGGACCGGAAAAACTGCTGAAAGAATAATCGGTAGTTGAAAAACATTACTTTACCCGGACCGGTTTTATTTTATTTTCTTCCGGAGTTTGCGCATCGAGATCTTTTTCTTTTCCTGTTCTTCGGCTTTTTTCGCCTCTCTGTGTTGAGCGATTTTTTTTGCAGCAATGAAAAAGATGACTCCGCCGATTATCATCAGTAGACTGTAGAGCTGGCTGGTGATGAAGTTGAATGGGGTGAGGAGCAGGTAGGGAGGGTTCGGGGTCTGCGAGAGCTTTAAAAGAAAATCCCCCCTGGAAATCGGCATCCGGAAGTAATCGATAATAAACCGAATCGCCCCGTATCCGATGATATAGATCCCGATAATATACCCGTCGAATTTTTTCCGTTTTCTGAAGAAAAACCAGAGTACCAGCCAGAGCACAATTCCCTCGAAGAATGCCTCGTACAGCTGGGTTGGATGTCTTGGAAGATTTACAAATCCGGATTCAGGCAGCGTCATCCCGATTTTATTCGCGGTTTCCCGCACCCACTCTTCATTTACCGGGAACTTGCGGGCGTGGGGAAATACCGTTCCCCAAGGCGCCGTGGTGACCCTTCCGAACAGCTCGGCATTGATGAAATTCCCGAGTCTACCGAAGGTATACCCTAAGGGGACACCTGCTAAAACCATATCCCCCCAATCGAGGAGACTTATCTTCTTAACCCTGCAGTAAATAATTAATGCAATAAGACACCCAACGAGGCCGCCGTAATAATTCATTCCCTGAAAGCCCACGAACCTTCCGTCCGAAAAGGGCCAGAAGATGAGCCATGGTTTATGCAGGTAGGTGTGGGTGGGATCGAAAAAGAGGGTGGCAAAGATGCGGGCGCCGATGAGAAGACCGATAATCCCCCAGAAGAAAAAGCTCAATACCGTGTCCTTCTGTACATCCATCTGCCGCTGCTTAACCTGGTAATTGAAGAGCAGGTATGCGGTCACAAAGGCCAAAAGATACATGAGGCCGTACCAGCGGAGGGGCAGGCCCGGGATGATCTCAGGCTTTATCCACTCTGGAAATTGTATATAGGCAAGCATTTTATTCTCCTGGAACAACTATATCACAGGGGAATATTGTGTCAATTACGGCTCCGGGGTTGCTGCGGCTGCTTTGACAGCGGAATACTTTGGTAGTATAATATTTAGTATGAAAGTAAAGACATCGATCACACTAAGTAAAGAAATTTTAGATTTAATCGAGAAAAATATCGAGAAAACCGAGAATCGATCGCGGTTTATCGAAAATGCAATCCGGTACTATATGAAACATTATCAGCAGTCAATTCGAGATGCGAAAGATCTGTCTATAATAAACGAAAACTATCAAAAACTGAATAAAGAGGCGGAAGAGGTGCTCGATTTTCAGGATGTAGCATTTTGAAACGCGGAGATCTATTCAGGGTCCGGAAAGGATCGAAAAACGATCCTAAAAAAACAAGAGTATTTGCCGTTGTAAGCAGACAGGTGCTCATAGATTCTAAATTTTCGACAGTTATTTGTGCGCCCGTTTATAGTAACTATGACGGTCTATCCACGCAGGTGCCGATAGGAACTGATGAGGGACTAAAGCATGACAGTTCGATATACTGCGATGAGCTTATCAGCATGAGAAAAGAATTGTTAACCGATTATGTCGGGAAATTGCTCCCGGAGCGGATTGCCGAATTAAATAGAAGCCTTAAAATCGCCCTCGGGGTTGATTGAGCCAGTTCCCGTACGCTATCCCACCACATCCTTCACAAAGGAAACCAGGACCCGGAGGGCGTTCTCGTTGCGCCCTCCCTCGGGGATGATGATGTCGGCATACGCTTTGGTCGGTTCCACGAACTCGAAATGGCCCGGACGGACGTACTCGAGATACTGGGTGATGACCGAGTCTACCGTACGGCCCCGTTCGTCGATGTCCCGCTTTAAGCGCCGGATAAAGCGGATGTCGTCGGGAGTGTCGACATAGATCTTTAAGTCCATGAGCTCCCGGAGCTCCTTGCGAAAAAAGGTCATGATGCCGTCGAAAATAATGAGTTTCTTCGGTGTGATCTCGACGGTTGTCTCTTTGCGCCGGTGGTTGACGAAGTCGTACTCCGGCATGTCGATCGGTTCAAGCCGCTTGAGGGCCAGCAGATGCTCGCGGAGAAGGTCGTTGTCGAAAGCGTCGGGGTGGTCGAAGTTGAAGGCGGTGATGTTGATGTTGGACATGTGTTCGGCGGATTTGTAGTAGTTGTCCTGAGGGATGAGGACGAAATCGGCAACGTAGTTCGATATTTCGTGCACAATGGTTGTTTTTCCGGAACCGGAACCGCCGCAGATCCCGATGAGCCTCGCCTCTTCCATATGGATTTATCATATCCTACCGTCGCCTGAAATGGAAGCGGGTTTTGGCTACATGCACCCGGCGGCGATTCCCAAAGCTTTACAGACTGATTTTAATTTCGAATCGTCAAGACGGCCCACAAAGTGTTTCAATCTTGCCTGTTCGACTGTTTGTATATGATCTAGGTTTACTGCTGATTTTTTTTTCAGTCCTTCATCAATTCCAATAATTACTTCGCTTGGGGCCCCGTGTATGGTAGAAGTGATCGGAGCAACCATTACGGTATGAAGAATATCGACGGCGTCCTGTCTCGACAGTAACAAGACGGGTCTCAATTTGTCCGGACGCTTAAATTGATATTGCCAGATTTCCCCCCTGTTTAA
>CAYWIK010000041.1:0-1401 GCA_964458315.1 uncultured Spirochaetales bacterium
GCGTGCCCTGAGGGCTGCATCACCAAGTATCATCGGGGCGATCTTGTGGAGTTCCGAATCGATTACGATAAATGCTTGCTCCACAAGGGAGAAAAGTGCAACGCTTGCGTTGCCGCCTGTGATAGCGGAGCGATTCAGGCCGGCAGGGAGAGTGCGCAGGTCACTTTTACAGGTTCGGATATTCTTGTTGCAACAGGGCACGAAGTCTTCGATGCGGTTCAAAAGCCCAGGTACGGCTACTCCCGGAGCGAAAAAATTGTTACCGGCGAAGAAGCGGAGAAGCTGCTGTCCGGCCGACGGGAATTGAACGGTGCGAAGGACATTGCGTTTATACAGTGTGTAGGTTCGAGAGATCCGGTTTTGGGGCGGAATTACTGCTCCGCGGTGTGCTGTTCCTACGCCCTGCGGCTGGCCCGGGTTTTGAAGTACAACAATCCGGATACGGCCGTTACGATTTATTATATCGATATACAGAATTTCGATAAGGAATACAACCTCATGCGGAAGGAACTCGAGGATTCGGGCGTCAAGTTCCGGCGGGGACTTCCATTCCTCATCGAAGAAACGGCTGAAGGGCAACTGCGTTTCATGATTGAAAACATGGAAGATGAGGAAAGTGTGATATATCACGATCTTGCAGTCCTGTCTGTTGGAATGGGCCCGACGGCCGGTGCAGGCGAGGTTGCGGAAACCTTTGATATTGATCAGGATGAGTTCGGGTTCTACAGCTCTTCCTCGAACGTTTTTATGAGCGGAACATGCAGTGAACCGCAAAGTATTCCGGATTCCATGCGGTCTGCCCGGGCCGTTGCGATTGAAATGAGCGGAGGCGATCGTGGCTGAGAAAAACGGGAAGATCGGTGTATTCTTGAGCAACGGATGCGGGACCCAGTTTGATAAGGAAGATGTTAATCAGCTGGCCGAGCGCATCTACTTTTCGGGCCTTGTGGATAAAGAGAACATACTATTTCAAAAGGCCCTGGGCAAAAAAGGCATCGACTTCATTAAAAATGAAACGGAAAAACGGAAATTCGATAAAATTATTCTTGCCGGGTACTCCCCGGTAATTCACGCGGAAGCGCTTACGGAGATTGTGCGCGAGACCGGTTTGGGCGAGAGTTCCGTGCGGGGAGTTCCCATGCCGGGGAATCTTCGGGCCGGGGAGCGACAGCTGGACCTCGCGGCATATTCTTTGAGCAAAGCGGTTCGGGCCGCGTCTTTGGTCCCGAAATTTAAGACTGAAACGGTAAAATATCTGCAGAGTGTGCTGGTCCTAGGCGGCGGTATCGCCGGTATCGAAGCGGCGCGTGCTTGCGCGGCCCTCGGATATGTCGTGACCGTTATCGAGCAGACGAAGGAGATCGGCGGAGAACATGCGAAATGGTTCAACGCCGGGGCCGG
>CAYWIK010000041.1:1501-18124 GCA_964458315.1 uncultured Spirochaetales bacterium
AGCAGACGAAGGAGATCGGCGGAGAACATGCGAAATGGTTCAACGCCGGGGCCGGCGAAGAAGAGGCCGAAAAGAAAGAAAAAGCGGCAGAAATCCCGGGCGTGAAATTCCTCACCGAAAGTAAATTGCTTCATCTCGATGGAAATGTCGGCAACTATAAAGCGGAAGTAGAGACAGCCGACGGTGTACAAGAAATAGAAGCCGGGGCCGTAATAATCGCTTCAGGGGCCCCCGCGGAATCCGAGGTTCCGGATGACCTGGCTCCGGTGCTCCGGTCTCAGTGGACCGAGCCGATGGAAACGGTTCTCCCGCGGGTCGAGGAGTTGCTCCGAAAGCCGGAGGTGCAGTCGATAGGACTGGTGCTCGACATCAATGTAGACGAGACCAAGGCGAGTACCGAGATGGCCCTTTCGATAGCGGAAAAAATACAGGACCCCGACCGGTATCAGGTCCACCTGTTCTGCAAAGACGTCCGGGTTGCCGCCCGTGACTTAGAGAGGCGGTACGACGAAGCGCGGCAGGCAGGTGTCAATATTGTCAAGTACGACACGATTTCCATTATTCCGGAAGAATGCGGGATGAATCTCTACGTACACGATTCGATCCTGAACGAAAAAGTCTCATATTTTTGTCACCTTCTGGGGTTAAGTAAATACGGGCTGCGTCCCAAACCGGACGAGGAGCTCCTCGAAACTACCGGAGTCCTTCCCGATAAAATGGGCCGGCTGCAGGAGAATAATATCCGGCTGTTTCCCGTTGAAACCAACCGGCTGGGCATTTTTGTAGCCGGGGCCGGGCGCGGGACCTTCTATGTACCGGAAATTGTCCAGGAAGCCAAGGCTGCCGCTTCGGCGGCGCATGAGCTGCTTTCTCGAAAGAAAAGCAAGGTAGAGTGTTCGAACGTAACCGTCGATCCGGACAAGTGCGTGCTCTGTCTCACCTGTATCCGTGTGTGCCCCTATAAGGCGATGCACGTCGACAAGAGCGAAGGCGCGGCCGCGAGTTATCCGGAAGTGTGTCAGAAATGCGGGATTTGTGCGGGCGAATGTCCGGCAAAGGCGATTACCCTGCCCGTATATTCGGACGAAGTAATTACGACTCAACTGTGAGGTTATCCAGTGGCGGAAACAGATAAAAAGAATAAAATCGCTGTATATTGTTGTGAGAACTCGGCGTATCAAGCCGTACAGACAGTAACGGATGAAAAGGCCTTCAAGGGGATCGAAATAATTCCCCTGCCGTGCTCGGGAAAAGTCGAGCGGGCGCTCATCTTGAAAACCCTGGAACTGGGGTACGCGGGAGTGCTGGTGCTGGCATGTCCGAAGGACAACTGCAAGTTTGTCCGGGGAAGCTACCGTGCGGAAAAGCGGGTGGAAATGATCCGCGAGTCCCTGCGCCGGGTTGGCGTCGAAGGCGAGCGGGTCCGGATCGGATTCCTCTCTTCCGTGGACGGCCACAAGTTCGTGCACGAAGTGGAGCAGATGAAAGCCGGACTGTTCGGAGAGACTGTAAAGGAGTAAGTTGTGATAACAGCTGTTCAAAAACCTTTTGATGAAATATATGAATCGATCCAGGGAGTTGAAAAACTGCTTGTTTTAGGATGCGGCACCTGTGTCGCCGTCTGTATGGCCGGCGGTGAAACCGAAGTCGGGGTGCTTGCCTCACTCATTCGTCTTGCAAACAAGGAAAAGGGCGTCGACATGGAGGTGCTCGAAGACACCATCGAGCGGCAGTGCGATAAAGAGTTTTTCGACGATGTCCGTGACAAAATAAACGAGGCCGATGCGGTCCTGTCCATGGCCTGCGGTGTAGGGATCCAATACTGCAGCGAAATATTTGAGGGAAAACGGGTGATTCCGGCGGTAAATACCAAGTTCTACGGCACCAACCTCGATGTCGGCGTGTGGGCGGAACGGTGTGCCGGCTGCGGTGACTGCGTCTTGGAAAAGTTCGGGGGAATCTGTCCGGTTGCCAGATGCTCAAAGAGCCTGCTGAACGGGCCCTGCGGCGGATCACAAAACGGAATGTGCGAGGTCGACCCGGATAATATCGAGTGTGCCTGGGATCTGATCTATAAACGGATGGAGAAGCTCGGCATGCTCGAACGGCTCGAGGAAAACGAGCCGGTGAAAGACTGGAGCACCGGCCGGGACGGAGGGCCCGGAAAAATCATACGGGAAGATATGGTACTATGAAGGATTTAAAATCAGGCAGCAATTTAGAAAAGGTTTTCGCATCGGGAGAGTTTGCCGTGACCGGTGAGCTCGGCCCGCCGAAGAGCGCCGATCTCGATCTCATCAAGGAGAAGGCGGAATACCTGAGGGGCAACGTGGATGCGGTCAACATCACCGATAACCAGACGGCTATCGTGCGGATGTCTTCCATCGGGGCAGGACTTCTGGCACTCCAGGAAGGACTCGAACCGATTATTCAGATCACCTGCAGGGACCGGAACCGGATCGCCATCCAGAGTGATGTGATCGGAGCCTGCTCCCTCGGGTTGCGGAATATTCTCTGCTTAAGCGGTGACCATCAAACCTTCGGCAATCACGAAACCTGCAAGAACGTCTACGATATCGACTCCATGCAGCTTATCGAAACTCTCAAGAAGATGCGGGACGACGGCTTGTTCATAAACGGAGAAGAGATCAAGAACTCGAAAAAGGCCGAAATCAAGGCGCCGAAGATTTACATCGGGGCCGCGGCGAATCCATTCGGCGATCCCTTTGAGTTTCGGGTCATTCGCTTGGCGAAAAAAGTAAACGCGGGGGCGGATTTTATCCAGACCCAGTGTATTTACGACATGGACCGCTTCGAACGGTGGATGGAAGGCGTTGTAAAACGGGGGCTTCATAAAAAAGTGAAGATCATGGCCGGCGTTACCCCTCTAAAGTCTTTAGGAATGGCCAAGTATATGCGGGACAGTGTGGCCGGGCTTTCGGTACCCGAACATTATCTCGAGCGGCTTCGGAAGGTAACCGCCGGCAAAGAGAAGGCTGAAGCCTCGAAAGCGGCCGCTGAAGAAGGAATCCAAATGTGTGTCGAACAAATCCAACGATTCCGTCAAATGGAGGGAATCGCTGGCGTTCATATAATGGCGATCGAGTGGGAGAAAAGGGTCCACGAAATCGTCGAAAGGGCCGGACTTACTCCCCGGCCTCAGGTTTGAAACCAAAAAAGGTTAGCAAGGGGAAGATAGAATGGAAAAAATAGTTATCGATAATACCCTGGATCCAAATTTCAAGTACGAAATTGCAGATCGTCCGGGGGGAGAAAATATACGAAAATGTTTCGCCTGCGGCACCTGTACGGCAGGCTGCCCCGCGTTTCACGCCGACCATGAGTACAATCCGCGGAAAATTATCCGTAAAATCCTCCTCGGGATGCGGGAAGATGTGCTTCAGTCTCCGGTCATTTGGCTCTGTCACCAATGCTACGCATGTTCCGCCAACTGCCCGCAGGATGTTGACTTTTCTCATATTATGATGGCGGTACGGGACATCGCGGTGCGGGAAGGATATCATCCGAAAGACCGTCTGGAAAATGTAGAGCAGATCGGTGAACTGGCGAACATCTTCAGGGGGGACTGTGTAAAGCTGCTCATGAAGGACAAAGAAATGACAAAAGAAAAAATCCTTGAGCACGTGGAAAGCGCGATCCAGGAGTTAGAGGGGAAAAGGTAATCCAATGGCTGGAAAGAATGGAAAAATCGGTTCGGTAATGGTTGTAGGAGCGGGGATCGCCGGCGTGCAGGCGTCCATGGACCTGGCCGAAAGCGGGTACAAGGTGCATCTCATCGAGAAAAACCCTTCCATCGGGGGGGCGATGGTGCAGCTCGATAAAACCTTCCCGACCAATGACTGTTCCATGTGTATCGTCTCACCGAAACTGGTCGAGGCGAGCCGGCACAATAATATCGAATTGTCCACCTATGCTGAAGTGGAGGAAATAACCGGAGAAGCCGGCGACTTTACCGTCCGGCTCCGAAAGAAAGCACGGAGCGTTGACGCGGACAAATGTACCGGCTGCGGAAATTGTATGGCCGCCTGTCCGGTCCGTCAGGAAGTCCGGGTACAGCCTGAGTATGAGCAGGAGGTAACCGACACGGTCAAGAAGACAGACGAGGTGATCGAGCGGTGCGGGGCCGAGCGGGAGTCACTGATCCAGGTGCTTCAGGAAACCCACGAAGTATTCAAATATCTTCCGGAAGCTGCGCTCAGAAGGATATCCGTCCGGCTGGAAATACCTTTTGCCGAGGTATACGGGACCGCAAGCTTTTATAAAGCCTTTGCCCTCGAGCCGAAGGGAAAACATATCGTGCAGGTCTGCATGGGTACGGCTTGTCACGTGCGCGGTGCGGGACTCGTTTTGGAAGAAATCGAGCGCATCCTGAGTGTTGATCCCGGGATGACCACCGAAGATAAGCTTTTCAGTCTCGAAACGGTCAACTGTTTAGGCGCATGCGCCCTCGGTCCGATCGTGGTAGTAGACGGCGAATATCACGGAAATATGAATATGGCAAAGGTCCCGAAACTCATCGATACGTATGCAAAGAGGGAGTAGATGGGAAAAATTAAGAATTTAAAAGAACTTACGGCATATAGGTCATCCTTATCCGGTTCCGGCGGAAACGGAAAGCAGGAGATTATTATAACCACCAATGCTACATGCTGTATTCTGCAGGGAAGCAACGAGGTTACCAAGGCATTTCAGGATGAAATAGAAACGCGGAATCTTTCCGGGTCGATCGAATTGAAATTAACCGGCTGCCTCGGTTTTTGCGAAATTGAAACCATGGTAATCTTGAAGGACAAAAACATTTTGTATCAGAATGTGGAGCCGAAGGACGTTTCGGAGATCCTTACCGAAACGGTAGAAAAGGGAAACGTCATCGAGCGGCTTCTGTATAAGGACCCGCAGACAAAAGACAAGCGGAAAAACCGGGACGAGATGGCCTTTTATCAAAAACAGAACCGTCTCATTTTAGGAACTAATGAGCTCATCGAGCCGACAAGTATCGACGACTATATTGTTGCCGGCGGATATGCTGCTGCTGCTGAAGCCCTTACCGGGTACAAGCCGGAAAAGATTATCGAAGACATTAAAATATCCGGTCTTCGCGGACGGGGCGGCGGCGGTTTCCCGGTACATCGAAAATGGCAGAGTGCAATAGACGCCGAATCAGAAGACGGCGTGCGATACTTGATGTGCAATGCCGACGAAGGCGACCCCGGCGCGTATATGGACAGGTCCGTTTTGGAGGGAAACCCCCATTCGGTTATCGAAGGAATGATCATCGGCTCCTTTGCCGTCGGTTCCAATCAGGGCTATGTATATGTGCGGGCCGAGTATCCGTTGGCGGTGCAGCACCTGCAGAAAGCGCTGAAAGATGCGGAAGAGTACGGCTTTTTAGGGAACGATATTTTCGGGACCGGCCACTCCTTCCGGATAAAGGTTGTAAAAGGCGCGGGGGCGTTTGTATGCGGAGAATCGACCGCCCTCATGGCGTCCATCGAAGGAAAGGTGGGGAGGCCGCGGGCAAAGTATGTACATACGGTTGAAAAGGGACTTCGGGACAAACCGAGTGTCTTGAACAATGTAGAGACCTGGGCGAACGTAACGAAAATATTCCAGATGGGCGCCGAAGAATACGCAAAGATCGGTACCGAAGGAAGCAAGGGGACCAAGATATTTTCACTGGTCGGAAAAATTAACAATACCGGATTAGTGGAAGTGCCGATGGGTATTTCCTTAAAGGAAATCATCTTTGAAATCGGCGGCGGCCTTCCAAAAAAGAAAAAGTTTAAAGCCGTGCAGACCGGAGGTCCATCCGGCGGATGCATTCCGGAACAACTTCTCGACCTGCCGGTGGATTACGATGAGCTTACGAAAGTCGGATCCATGATGGGGTCCGGCGGCATGATTGTCATGGACGAAGACACCTGCATGGTGGATGTCGCCCGGTATTTTACCGAGTTTTTAAAGGGCGAGTCTTGCGGCAAATGTGTAGCCTGCCGGGAAGGCGTGAAGCGGATGTGGGAAATCCTCGAGAGGATTTGTAAAGGCCATGGAATTGAAGAGGACATCGACATGCTCGAAGAGATCGGTGAATACTTAAAGGATTCCGCCCTCTGCGCCCTCGGGGCTACTGCTGCAAATCCGGTTTTGACGACCCTTAAATATTTCAAAGAGGAGTATGAGCAGCACATTAATGAAAAATATTGTCCCGCCGGTGTGTGTAAGTCCCTCTTTATGTTCGAGATTGACCCGGAGGCATGCACAGGGTGCGGCGCTTGCTTGAAGAAGTGCCCGGTCAATGCAATTACCGGCGAAAAGAAGGAAGTTCACATTCTCAACCAAGAGCTGTGCATTAAATGCGGTGAATGCTACAAGGCGTGTAATTTCAACGCTATTAAAAAAGCCAAAGTAAAAGAGGTAGTTTCATGAGCAGTCATGGAAGCGATAAAGATACATTTACGATAAAATTAAACGGAAGGGATGTAGAAGCCAATAAGGGCGAAACGATCCTCGATGTCGCAAAACGGGAAAACATCGGTATACCTACTTTGTGTTATCACGAAGCTGTAGAGCCCCATGGAGCGTGCCGACTTTGTATTGTGGAAGCGCAGATGGGAAAACGGACAAAGATGGTAACCTCCTGTAATTATGAAGTGTGGGAGGGACTCGAAGTCCTGACCGACTCGGAACGGGTACATCGCAATAGGAAAATGACCGTCGAGCTTCTCCTTGCGAAATGCCCCGATGTGGAAGTGCTGAACAGGCTTGCACGGGTATACAAAATCAAACATCCGAGGTTTAAAAAGGAGAACGACGATTGTATTCTCTGCGGCCTATGCGTGCGGATTTGCCGAGAGCGGATGGGCGCCGCGGTCGCCGATTTTGTCGGACGCGGTCCGGACATGGTTGTAGATACCCCTTATCACCGGGGAAGCGATGTATGTCTCTCCTGTGGCGCCTGCGAAACCGTGTGCCCGACCAACTCAATACGACTCAAGACGGTGTACCCTAAACCGCCGGAGCCGAAAAAGTCCGAGTTCGAGATGGGACTAAAGTCGAGACCGGCGGTGTACATTCCCTTTACCCAGGCGCTGCCGAATGTCCCCGTTATCGACCGTGATAACTGCGTTCACTTCAACACCGGCGGCTGCGGAATCTGTGAAAGCGTCTGTCCGGTAGAAGCAATCGATTACGATCAGGAAGACGAGATCGTGGAAGTCAAAGCCGGGGCGGTAATCCTCTCACCGGGGTTCTGCCTTTACGATCCCGTTCAAAAACCGGAGTTCGGATACGAAAGCTACCCGAACGTGGTAAGCAGCCTGCAGTTTGAGCGGATTCTATCCGCGAGCGGGCCGTGCAACGGAAAGGTTTTACGGCCTTCGGACAGTGATAAGCCGGGAAAACTCGCATTTATACAGTGTGTCGGTTCGAGGGACGCGGAAAATAATTTTTGCTCTTCAGTCTGCTGCATGTACGCGATTAAAGAAGCGATTATGGCGATCGAACATGAACCGGATTTGGAATGTGAGGTCTTCTATATGGATATCCGGGCCCACGGAAAGGGTTTTGATGAATATTATGAACGCGCGAAGAGCATGGGGATCAAATTTACCCGCTGCAGGCCTTCGAAGGTGGAGCAGCTCGATGATACCCGAAATCTTCGAATCGGGTATGTAAACGAAGATACCCAGGAATATGAGACGAAAGAATTCGAGATGGTTGTTCTTTCCGCCGGGCTCCAGCCTCCGAAGGATGTCCGGGACTTAGCGGCAAAATTCGGCGTTCGGCTCAACAAGTACGGATTTGCGGAAACCAAACCCTTCGATACGGTTTCCACCACAAGAGACGGAATCTATGTCTGCGGGCCCTTTGCCCAGCCGAAGGACATTCCGGAAACCGTGGTCGAAGCGTCGAGCGCGTCCTCCCGGGCCATGGTTGAACTTGCCGAGGTCCGGGGCACGGAAGTAGAAGAACGAGAGCTTCCTCCTGAACGCTCCGTTATCGGCGAACCGCCGAGGATCGGCGTGTTTGTCTGCCACTGCGGATTAAACATCGGCGGGATCGTGGATGTTCCTTCGGTTGCGGACTACGCGGCAAAGCTGCCCGGGGTGGTATATTCGGCCGACAATATGTACACCTGTTCCTCCGATACTCAGGAAATCATCAAAGAACGGATAGAAGAGTACGGGTTGAACCGGGTGATCGTGGCTTCCTGTTCTCCGAGGACCCACGAGCCGCTGTTTCAGCAGACCATACGGGAGGCGGGACTCAACCCTAACCTATTCGAAATGGCGAACATCAGGGACCAATGTTCCTGGGTCCATATGCATGAGCATGAAAAGGCGACCTTCAAGGCGAAAGACCTGGTCAGAATGGCGGTTGCCAAGGCGAACCTTATCGAACCGCTCGGGTCCATCACATTGCCGGTAAACCAGAAAGGATTTGTTCTAGGCGGCGGCCTGGCAGGTATGACGGCGGCATTGGCTATAGCCGATCAGGGTTTCGAAGTATTTCTCGTTGAAAAGGGCCCGAAACTCGGCGGCAACGCTTTGAAAGTCAAAAAGACCCTAGACGGCAGGGAAATTCCCGCGTACCTGGACGAAGTCATCAACCGGGTGAACAAACATAAAAATATTAAACTTTTTCTCAACGCGGAGCTTAAAAACGTCGACGGATTTGTCGGTAACTTCGTATCCACCATTGAGGTGACCTATCCCGGAAACGGGAAGGAACCGGAGACCCATGAATTAGAGCACGGCATCGTCGTGATTGCCACCGGCGGCAGAGAAAGCACCCCAACGGAATATCTCTATGGAAAAAATAAGCGGGTAAAGACCCTTCTTGAAGTAAACGAAGAAATGACGGAAGGAAAGTTTAAAACTCCGGAAACCGTGGTCATGATTCAGTGCGTGGGTTCGCGGGAACCTGACAATCAATACTGCAGCAGAATATGCTGCGCGGGGGCGGTTAAAAACGCAATCGCCATGAAGGAAGAAAACCCGGATGCAAAGATTTTTATTCTCTACCGGGACATTCGGACTTACGGCTTTAGGGAAGAATATTACAGCAAGGCCCGGGAAATGGGGATCATGTTTATCAAATATGACCTCGAGAAAAAGCCTGTTGTGGAAGAATCAGGGGGGAAGGTTACCCTGTCGGTTTACGACAGTCTATTAGGCGCGGAGTTGGAAATTTCTCCCGACCTCCTGGTGCTGAGCGCCAGGATCGATGCCAATCAGGACAACCCGATGCTGTGCAAGTATTACAAGGTCCCGTTGACTGCGGAAAAGTTTTTCCTCGAGGCGCACGTAAAACTGAGACCGGTCGATTTTGCCACGGAAGGAGTGTTTGTTGCCGGCTTTGCCCACTATCCGAAAGATGTGGACGAGTCGATTTCCCAGGCAATGGCGGCCGCAGGCCGGGCCTTAACGGTATTGAGCAAAGACACAGTAGAAGCCGGAGGAAAGACCGCGTACATCAATCCGGCGCGGTGTAACGCATGCGGAGCGTGCGTGACTGTCTGTCCCTACAACGCGATTTCCATCGATGAAGAGAAAGAGGTCGCGGTGGTCAATGAAGTGCTCTGCAAGGGATGTGGAGGTTGTGTGTCCACCTGTAAGGGGTCGGCTCCGGATCTGAAGGGGTTTAAGGACGAACAGATACTCCACATGATAAATGTCGTATAAATAAAAGTTAATGGATAGGTGATATGGAAGCAGCTGAAAACTGGCAACCAAAAATTGTAGCATTTCTCTGTAACTGGTGCTCCTACGCCGGGGCGGACCTGGCGGGTGTAAGCAGACTGCAGTACGGACCGAATGTACGGGTCATCCGGGTCCCCTGCTCAGCCAGGGTCAATCCGCAGTTCATCATCAAGGCGCTCCAAAACGGCGCCGACGGTGTTCTTGTTTCGGGTTGTCACCCCGGAGACTGTCATTATATAAGCGGCAACCTCGTTGCCAGAAGAAAATTCGCCCTCGTAAAGAAGTTTCTGACATACATCGGTATCGAGGACGAACGCGTACAGTTCTCCTGGGTTTCGGCCTCGGAAGGAGGACGGTTTGCGGACCTCATGAACACCGTAATCGAGGGAGTTAAAAAAGTCGGGCCGGCGGACAAGCTGGTGAAGGAAATATAGAAAAATGCAATCGGCAGAAAAAGAAATACGCAGAATAGCGAAGGAACTGTTCTCGGATAAGAAGATCGACTTATTTATCGGGCATGAGCGGGCAACCGTTCCGGTGAAAAGCCGACCTTGCTTCATTTACGCGGATGCGGTAACCGAGGAAAATATCGATGAACAGGCGGATCGGCTGGTATTCGACTCGTTTTGTACGAGCAATCTGGCCGCGTTTCTGCAGAAGCACTTCGAAAACGTACCGAATCGACGGAAAAAGCGGGAAGAACCGTATCCGAACATCGGAATCGTCGTCAAAGGGTGCGATATGCGGTCGGTGGTTGCCCTTATGAAGGAGCGGCAGGTATTCAGAGAGCATCTGCAGATTATCGGGGTCCCCTGCACGGGAATGATCGACCGAAGAAAGATCTTAGAACAGGTCGGTGAAGACGATATCGCGGAATACCGGGAAAAAGACGATACCACCCTCGAGGTGGTCACGAGAGACGGAAAAACGCACACCTTCAAGAAGGAGGAGGTGCTTCAGGACGCCTGTGTCGAATGCCGGTATCCAATGCCCGAAGGGGTCGACTACCTCTTAGAAGGAAAGGCAAAAGAGCCGGGGGACGGCGGATATGCCCGAATCGAAGAGTTCGAAAAACTCTCGCCGGATGAACAGTGGGAATATTTCAGGAACGAAATGTCCAAATGTATCCGGTGCAATGCCTGCAGGCAGGCGTGTCCCACCTGCTGGTGTAAAGAATGCTTTGCCGAGCACACGGACTTGAAATGGATCGGGGTGGGGAATGAACTCACCGATGCCATGGTTTACCAGATCATTCGGGTCTTTCATCAGGCAGGACGGTGTGTCGAATGCGATGCATGCTACAATGCGTGTCCGATGAATATAGATCTGCGGGCATACACCAAGAAAATCGTAAAAGATGTGGAAGAACTGTTCGGGTATGTCCCTAATTTCGATACCGAATCCCTTCCGCCCCTCGCGACCTTTAGTGAGAAGGATACCGACTCCTTCATTACTGACCCGGAAAAAAAGTGAGATAGAGCACTATGGAATATGGAATTATAAAAAAACAAGAAATAGGAAAATTGATCAAAGCTGCAGCAGAAGAGTATGCGGCATATGCGCCTGTAGAGGGGAAGGACGGACCGGAGTTCAAGCAGGTGGAAGGCGGTGAGGAGATCGTCTGGGACTATCAGAACCTCAAGCTTTCTCCAAAGGGGATCTTCTTCCCCCAGACGGAAACACTCTACACTTTCGATTACGACACCATCGAGGAGATTCCGGTTCCGGACAGAAAATATCTCGTGCTGGGGTCCCGGCCCTGCGATGCCCTGGCGCTCTCATACCTCGACGAGATTTTTTCCGAGGAAAACAAGGGATACTACGATCCGTACTATATGCGCCGGAGAGAGGGATCCGTGATGGTTTCCATCGCGTGCAACGAACCGTGTGCAACCTGCTTCTGTACCTCTGTCGAAGGCGGTCCTGCGGATGAAAAGGGATCAGACATAATTGCCACAGACTTAGGCGATGAGCTTCTGTTCCGGGCGGTTTCGGAAAAAGGCGAGGCGTTTATGAAGGAGCACGAATCCGTTTTTTCAAAACCGGAGGAGGCACAGAAAACAAAGGCGAAGGAACTTGCAAAACAGGCCGAAGATGTGATGGAGAAAATCGACTTCGAGAAGGAAACACTCAAAGAACATATGGACAACCGCTTCAATGACGAGCAGTGGAAGCGGATGAGCCAGAGCTGTATCGGCTGCGGGTCCTGCACCTATCTCTGTCCGACCTGTTACTGCTTTGATATTGCCGACGAACAGAAGATGTATAAGGGAAGACGGATCAGGACCTGGGATTCCTGCCAATACCCGCAGTTTACCAAACATGCGTCGGGCCACAATCCCCGCACGGATAAAACTCAGCGGTTGCGGCAGCGCTTTATGCATAAGTTTTCCTACACTGTAGAGAATCAGGGGGATATATTCTGTGTCGGCTGCGGCCGGTGTATCAAATATTGTCCGGTAAACATTGACATCCGGGAATTTATTAAAGAATTTGCTAAGAATTAAAAAGTGGAGCCCGATATGAATAACCCATACGTACCGTATCCTGTTACCATCGACGATATAGTTATTGAAAACGAAGCGAAAGATTTAAAGACCTTTAAACTGGTATTTGAAAAAGAAGAGGACAAGAAGGCCTTTTCCTACCTGCCGGGGCAGTTTGCCGAAGTCTCGGTACTCGGCATGGGGGAGTCGCCCTTCGGAATTGCTTCATCACCAACCGAAGAAGACTACCTCCTCTTCAGCGTGAAGCTGGCCGGCACCGTTACTAAGGAGCTCCACAGTTCGGAGCCCGGGCGCCGGATCGGCGTTCGCGGACCTCTGGGAAATAGTTTTCCCTGGGACCGTCTCGAAGGAAAGGATATCGTTATCGTGTCCGGCGGGTTTGCCTTTACAACCCTCCGTTCGGCTATCACTTATATGCTGCATAAAGACAACCGAAGCAAATTCGGTAAGATTACCGCCCTCTACGGCGCCCGTTCACCGGGCGAACTTATGTATAAATCGGTCTTAGACGAATGGAGAAAGAGCAGCGAAATCGACCTTACCCTCACGGTGGACAAGGAACCTGAGGAAGAGTGGGACGGAGAAGTCGGCCTGGTCCCGAACGTACTGCGGGAGATAGCGCCCTCCTCCGAAGGGGCCCTTGCTTTGGTATGCGGACCGCCGATCATGATAAGGTTTACCATACCGGTCCTCCAGGACCTTAAATTCGAAAAAAACGACATCATTCTTTCTCTGGAAAATCGAATGAAGTGCGGAATCGGAAAGTGCGGCAGGTGTAATATCGGATCGAAATATGTATGTATAGACGGACCGGTTTTTACCTTAGAAGAGTTAGAGGAATTGCCGCCTGAATATTAGCTAAGAAAAAAACGGCCGAAAGGGAAAGCAAAAAAACTTGACAAATCAAGTTGCATACCCTAGGCTAACCACAACATCTGTAAAAGCGGGGGCATATGGCGGAAAAACTACAAACGATTATCGGCAATTATAAGCAGGGTAACACATCCCTCATCGGTCTTCTGCAGGATATGTCGACCGAATACGGGTACATACCGGAGGACAAACTTGAGATCGTTTCCGATCAAGCCGGTGTCGCTTTAAGCAGGCTTTACAGCCTTTGCACATTTTACGCCTCTCTACGGCTCGAACCGATGGGAGAGCATTACTGTGCTGTCTGTGTCGGTACTGCCTGTCACGTACGGGGGGCGCCTCAAGTGGTCGAGGAAATCGAGCGCAATCTCGGTATCAAAGCCGGGGAAACAACGGAAGACGGCAAGTTCACCCTCGAAACGGTCAACTGCCTCGGGGCATGCGCCCTCGGTCCCCTCGTCGTGATTGACGGCGAATACCATGGGAAGATGGACCCGAGAAAGGTATCGAGAATTTTAAAGCAATACAAGGAATAAAATATTGTGGAACAGTCGTTTTCAATAGATAATCTGCTCGAAATTTTGGAAGCAGAAATCATACTGGACGACGGCTGGCTTCGTGACCGGATATCCCATGTGATCGCCTCCGATCTGATGAGTGACATTCTTTCGTACAGCAAACGGAATTCACTTCTTCTCACGGGACTTACCAATCCGCAGACGATCAGGACCGCGGAAATGGTCGAAATCGCCGCTATATGTTTTGTTCATGGGAAGACTCCCCATAAAGAAACCATCGAACTTGCAAGAACGAACCAGATGCCGCTTTTAAAAACCGGGCTTTCCATGTTCGGCGCCTGCGGCAGGCTGTACAAATCCGGATTGCAAGACTGTAACACTGTTCAATGAGAAGATTACAGCAGATTCATAAAGTTCAGGAGCTGGTCTATGAATTAAAAATCCGGGACGCCGTAGATAAAGAGGTGTGTACGATCTCGATGGATACAAAAATGAGTGAAGTACGGAATATATTGAGGAACGAAAAAATAACTGCAGCACCTGTCCTGAATAACAACGAGCTCAGGGGGATTGTCAGTGTAGAAGACTACATAAACTGGCTTCAAAACGGCGGGATCGACGTACCGGTATCCGAACGGATGTCCCGGGATGTGGTAACTTTGTACGATGACGAAACCCTCGTGGATGCGATCAAGGGGTTTGAGAAGTACCGGTATTATGAATTTCCCGTTATCGAGCGTGACAGCGGAGACCTCGTCGGCGTTGTTACGAAGTTTGATGTGATTATCGGGCTTTTAAAAGCCCTGGACATCGACTTTTATCAAAAGGAGATTTCAGATTACACAGGTTTTAATTTTTTCCACGATGTTGCCTCGGACGACACGAAACTAACCTTTCACTACACAGTACCGGGAGGTAAAATAGAGAAAGGCGGGGAAGTTGCAAGCAAACTCCGAAAAAACCTCGGATACATAGGGGTACATCCGGATATTATTGTCCGTGCGGCGATCGTGACCTACGAAGCGGAGATGAACTGTATCATGTACGGCGGAGACGGAGAAATAAACGCCACACTGGACAGGAATAAAATCGTCATCGAGATAAACGATGAGGGACCCGGAATCGAGGACATCGAGCAGGTCATGCTGCCCGGCTATTCAACCGCACCGGATTGGATCCGGGAGCTCGGGTTCGGGGCCGGGATGGGACTTCCGAACATCAAGAACAACTCGGAACATTTCGAGATTTCTTCAACCGTCGGGGAAGGAACGAAGCTTAAAAGCACGATTCCGTTGGAGGGGCAATGAAATTAAAGGATATTGTCGAAAAATTCGACCTGGAAGTCATGTGCGGAGAACAAAATTTGGACAGAGATGTTGAACACGGATATGTGAGCGATCTTATGAGCGACGTTATCGCAAATGCAGGGAAAGGCGATCTCTGGATTACCCTGCAGGTTCATTTGAATATTGTAGCCGTAGCGGTAATGAAAGAATTGAGCGGAGTAATTCTTATCGGCGGACGACGGCCGGAAAAGGCGACATTGGAGAAGGCGGAAGCGGAAGGTATGCCTCTATTAGTATGTAAGCTGCCTGCTTTCGAGATGGCGGGAAGGCTCTATGCCGCCGGAATAACCGGACACGGGGATGCTTGAGAGGTATACGATGGACCTGCACATTCATACCTGCCTGTCACCCTGCGGCGATTCCGAAAGCGTACCGACGAGAATTGTAGGCGCCGCTCTTAGAGCGGAAGTTGACGCGGTGGCAATCTGCGATCACAACGCTTCGGAGAATGTGGCGCCGGTACGGGAGGCGGCGAAAGGGAAAGGTCTTACGGTATTCGGAGGAATGGAAATAACTTCCAGGGAAGAAGTACACATTTTAGGAATTTTCGATGAAACCGGGTGTCTCGAAAAAATGCAGGAACTGATTTACGAAAATCTCGCGGGCCAAAACGACAGGGATGTGTTCGGTCCCCAGTATATTGTCGATCAGGAAGATTATGTCGAAGGATATAATGCCCATTTGCTGATCGGCGCCACAAACCTAAGCCTGGACGCGGTTATTTCAGCTGTCCGGGATTTCGGCGGTCTTGTGATTGCTTCGCACATAGACAGAGAGGCATTCGGACTCATAAGCCAGCTCGGGTTTGTGCCCGAGGGGCTCGATTTGGATGCGGTGGAGGTTTCCCGAAATTATAAAAATTCACCATATTCCTTAAAGGGGGTTGTATATCCTTTCGTGGCCTTTTCCGATGCCCATCATCCCGATGATATTGGAACGGTCTCGACCTTGTTTGTTCTGGAAAACCCGACGGTCGAGGAACTCAGGAAGGCGTGCGCGGGAAAGGAAGGAAGGGGCATCGAATCGAAGAGCATATAGAGGAACAGGATGGAAGATATATCCCTACATGTATTGGATATCGTCGAAAACTCGATTCGGGCCGGGGCGGCGGAAGTGCGGATAGAAGTCAGGGAGGACCGGAATGCCGACCTCCTTACGGTGGAAATCAGGGATGATGGAGAAGGAATGAGTGACGAGATGAAACAAAAGGCCCTTGATCCTTTTTATACATCGAAGGAGAATAAAAGGGTTGGATTGGGCATTCCGCTGCTTATGCAGTCCGCCTGTGAAGGGGGGGGAGCGTTTGTTATCGATTCGAAACCGAAGGGGGGAACGAGAATAACCGCGACGTTTATGCTGAGTCATCCCGATCGGAAACCCTTAGGGGATTTGGACGGGACGGTGCGGCTCCTTCGATTTACCCATCCGGAAATAAATTTTATTTATGAATATAGAAAAACAATAAGGTAAAGGAGTGATCGTATGAAGCTCAAACCGGAAGATCTGGACAAGATCAGCCAAAAAATGAAATCAACCACAATGCTTCGTGAAGGAGCAGGGAGGGTTAAAATCACCGTGCACATGGGCACCTGCGGCATTGCTTCCGGGGCCAGGGAGATCCTTTCCGCATTTATGAAGGAAATAGAGAATGTAGATGCCA
>CAYWIK010000042.1:0-8526 GCA_964458315.1 uncultured Spirochaetales bacterium
TCGCCCCCTTTACCGACGACGAAATGGAAATACGAAAATCTTTCCGTTCCCTGGCCAAGATATTCATCACCTGTAAAGAGCGCTTTCCTCTCCCGGATTTTACCGTTCTGTCTATGGGAATGTCCCAGGATTTTGAAATTGCGATTGAAGAAGGATCGACCCTGGTACGACTCGGTTCGATTATTTTCGGGGCGAGAACAGCTTGATGGACGGCTTTTGCATGGGGAGAAGGGGGCGGACCGCGGTCCTCATTATCTGCATCTCGGTTCTGCTGCCGGCGTGGAAGGCCGGGGCCCGGGACGATACCCCCTCGACACCGGAACCGTATACGGAAGAAGAGTTTCCCCTTTGGGCGAAGGACCTCCGCCGTTTCGAAGTGGTGCTCATCGGTTCCCTGCCGTTCACCTTTCTCTATACATCATTGAGCTACAGCCTCATCCGATACGGGGTAAACGGGTTTGACCCCGCATACGCGCCGTCTCTGCAGGCCGGTGCCGAGACCGTGCCGATGACCCGAAACGAACAAATCGGCGTGCTTCTTTCCGGTATAGGCGCTGCGGTCCTGGTTGCGATTGCCGATCAAATTATCATTCACGTCAAACGAAACCGGGCGGAAGAGGATGCGGCGGATGACGGACCCCGGCAGCAATAATTCCATCGACCACACAGTAGAAGAAAAAGATTCAACCGCCATGCGGGCTGATCTCTATGTTTCTCATGTTCTCGGTCTCTGTTCGCGGAGCCAGCTGCCGCATTACAATTTGAAAATTGAAATAAACGGATTGCCGGTAAAGCTTTCGAAAAAGGTGAAACACGGGGACCGCCTTCATATCACCTATACCGAGCCGGAAAAACCGGACATCGAGCCGGAAGCGGTCCATCTCGACATCATCTACGAAGACGAAAACGTCATCGTGGTGAACAAACCCCGGGGTGTCGTGGTCCATCCGGCAAAGGGCAACTATTCAGGGACCCTTGTTCAGGGTCTCATGTATCACTGCAGGGAGCTTCAGGCGAACTTCAGCGGCGATGCGGTAAGGCCGGGAATCGTCCACCGACTCGATAAAGACACCACCGGGGTCCTGGTTGCGGCGAAAAATCGCGCTGCCCATGAGTTTCTCGCTAAGCAGTTCAGAAAGCGCAAAACAAAGAAACGGTACCTCGCGGTGGTCAAAGGAAGACCGCCTGATCAGAAGGGAAGGATCGATGAAAACATCGAACGGGACCGGAACCATAGAAAGAAGTTTACCGTGACCGGCCGGGGAGGAAAACGCGCCGTCACCCGCTACCGGATTCGAAGAACATACGGCCGTTACAGTCTTTTGGTCCTTTCTCCCCTGACCGGAAGGACCCACCAACTGCGGGTGCACATGGCCCGGCTCGGGTGCCCGATCCTCGGAGACCCGGTCTATGCCAGAAAAGACAAACGTTTTCCGGATGCGCCCCTTATGCTTCATGCCCACACACTCACCCTTATCCTGCCGGGGGAAACGGGAACGCGGACCTTTTCCGCGCCGCTTCCGGAAGATTTTAAGAAGACGATTGCTATGATTGGGTGTTCTCAGTAAATGCAGGATTGAACATTTTTTCCGCGCCCAGGGTCGAAGGAGGGCCGTGCCCGGGAAAAATAAGGAGATGTTCGTCCAAGCCGGATATTTTTTCCAAAATTGTGGATTTCAGAATCGCCCTGGCATAAGCGTTAGGGCTGTCTCCAAGTCTTCCCGCGCCTAAGGCATCGCCGGTAAAGAGCGCGTCTTCCACCCGGTATACCATGCTGTATTGCGAATGCCCCGAAACATTGAAAACAGAGACATCAAAGCCGGCGAGATTCATTTCTTCCCCGTCTTCCACTTGGGTGCAGGGAAACTCACCAATCATGGTTACCCCGGCGTATATCTCGGCTTCATAAATTTTTAGAATCGTTTTTAAGCCCTGTACGTGCGATTCGTGGGGCGTTGTAACGAGAATATGACGAATATAGAAGTTGTTTCCTTCGACCAGTTTCAGTAATTCGAGATCGATGACCCCCGGATCCACCAAAATTGCGTCGCCGACGTTATCCGGACCGATCAAATAGGTGTTGGAGAACCCGATAACGGCAAAATGGGAAAAGAGTTTCATAGGATATCGTATCCTTCCTTCGGCTCATCATATTCATCGAACTCGGCCTCTTCAAAATTGGAATATTTAAAATCCACTTCAAAAATTTCGGCGTCCGTAAAATTACATTTTTTAAGATTACAGTCGATAAAAGTTACTTCTTCGAGGCGGGCACGGATAAAAGAAGAAAAGTAGAGGTCCGAATCATCGAATTTGAGCTTCCGGCCGGTTATTCCGTTAAAATTGCTGTGCAGGATGTCCGAGTTTTGAAAGGTGCAGTTTTCCAGCGAAGATCCGGCAAAAACGGAGGAAATCATATAGGTATGGGTAAAATTGCACGCCGAAAAACTTGAAAAATCGAAAAAACAGAGTTTGAAGGACGTGTCTTCGAGATTGTTTCCGATATGTTTTGTATGGGAAAATGAGCATGCGTAAAACCTTTTTCCGGTCATATTGATGCCCTCGAAGGAAATTCCGTTGCAGTTTAGGTTAAAAATCCTGTTTGTTCCGTTAATATATTCGAGGATGCGGGATTTGCATTCCTCGCTGCTTTCTTCATGGCTGTAACACCTATCGCTTCCCGATACGATAAAATCTCTGCAGCCGGGGACGGTACATCTATTAAAGGGAAACATATTTTTAATCTTATCCTAATACGCGGCGGTATACAAGAGGAGCGGGATGAGGGATTCCCATCCGCAGGAGTTCCATGTACAATATGCTCATGTGCTATTTTTGCGGTACCGAGTATGCGGAACCAATTTACCGGAACACGCTCTGCCCGGAATGCGGCAAGGACCTGAAAATTTGTCTCAACTGCAGGTTTTACGAACCCGGCGCGCAATGGGACTGCCGCGAAACGATTACGGAACCGGTGCGGGAAAAAGACCGTGCTAATTTCTGCGATTATTTTGTCTATACTGCCGGCGGTTCTTCCCGCGGTTCGGATCCCTTAAAGAAACAAAAAGAATCGCGCAAACGTTTTAATAGTTTATTTCAGGATGAGTGATCAACCGGTTTTTTTCTTCGATTCCGGAGTGGGCGGTCTCCCGTATCTCGACTGGGTGCGCCGCAGAATCGCCAATGAACAATTTATTTATATCGCAGACAAAAAAAACTTCCCTTTAGGCGGAAAGGGGCCGGAAAGCATCTTATCGGCGGTTATGGATGTCGCGGGCAGGGTGATCGACCGGTTCGACCCGAAGCTCGGAGTGATCGCCTGTAACACCGCCTCGGTTGCCGCCTTAGGCGGTCTCCGCGGCAGATTCGCCCTTCCCTTTGTCGGCGTAGTTCCCGCGGTCAAACCTGCCGCGGAGCGGTCGAAGTTCAGGAGAATCGGCATTTTCGCCACAAACCGTACGGTCGAGGATGCGTATACGAAAAGACTGATCGAGCAGTTTGCCCCGGACTGCGAAATTTTCCCTTATCCGGGAGCGGAAACGGTAGAATATATCGAGACACGCTGGCTCTATGAGCCTAAAGAAAAACGGACATCCTATCTGGGGGAACTTGCCGGGAAATTTACGCGCGACCGTATCGACACGCTTGTACTCGCTTGTACCCATTTTGTGTTTCTGCGGGAAGAGCTTAAAAACCTTTTAGACGGAAAAATAAACATCATCGATTCCATAGAGGGAGTGGGAAAGCAGGTAATGCGAATTCTCGATGAGCGGGGTTTAAAGAGTCTCAAAAAACCGGGGAAAGATACACTCTATACCACCGACGGCGAGTTCAATTCATCGGCATTGGAAAAATTTGCGGCGCGGTTCGGTCTCGAATACGGCGGAGTTTTATGAAGGGAACGATCCTCCGGGGAATGAATAATATTTTCACCGTACAGTCGGAAGCCGGATTAGTCGAATGCAGGATCAAGGGGAAGGTGCTCCACGGCAGGCGAGACGCGTACAACCCCCTTGCTCCGGGAGACGAAGTGGAGTTTGATTTCGAGCCCGGATCGGCAGGAAGGGGGTACATTCTCTCGAGATTCGAACGGACCAACGGTTTTTACCGCTGGAATAAAAAACGACGGGCCGTGCAGATTATTGCCGCGAATATAGACCTCTGCGTCTGCCTTCTCTCGACGAAAAGCCCGCCATTCAGGCCTCGGTTCGCCGACCGGGTCGGTGTCATGGCGGAACTGGAATCGATCCCCTTTATGCCGGTGTGCAATAAAACAGACCTGGGAATTACCGGAGAAACGAAAAAGCGGCTTAATGCTTTTCAGCGGGCGGGCTATGAATATCTTCTCTGCTCGGCGGAAATCGGCGGGGGTTTGCGCAAACTGCGTGCGGCCCTTGAAGGAAAACGCACCATGTTCATCGGTCAGTCGGGAGTGGGGAAAACCACCCTTTTGAACATACTCATTCCGGGACTCGATCAGAAAACCGCGGATATCTCATCGAAATATAACCGGGGGAAGCATACCACCGTGTTTTCCTCCCTCTTTGCCGCGGAGAATTTTGAAATAGTCGATACCCCGGGAATACGGGAAATCGAGGTGTGCGGCATCGGTTCTCCCGAACTTGACCGCTATTTCCCGGAGTTCCGACCATTTTCCGGACGCTGCCGGTTTCCTTCCTGTCTGCATGATGAAGAACCGGAATGTGCGGTGCGTGCCGCGGTGGAAGAGGGAGAAATCTATCCGGACCGATATGAAAGCTATCTCCGCATCCTCTTCGATCTGCAAAATACAGAAAGGGCCAACTATGGACCGGCATACCCTAGAACTTCTTGAATACGGGAAGATCCGGGAAGAACTTGCTTCCTACTGTTTCAGCGAAGACGGAGCAGCCTGCGTCGAGGAACAGCCGTTTCTGTTCGAGGAGGAAGAGATCCTGCGCTTTACAGGAATGGTGCACGATTTTCAGCGGCTTATCGATTCAGGTAAAACATTTCCCCGGGTGCATGCGTCGTCGTGTATGGAAATACGAAAAAAACTGGCCAAAGAAGGTTCCGTTTTAGAAGCATCCGAGTTTACGGTCCTTCGGTCCATGCTGAATGCTTCGAGGACGGTAAAACGTTTCCTCCTGTCCGGCGGCCGGGCGTCGGATGAAGAAGAGAGCGCGGCTGAGGCGGAACCATTGCCGAAGGAGTCACCCCTCTACGCAAAGGCTTCCGAGCTTCCGGAGGTGAAAAAACTCGAAGGAGAAATAAACCATATCATCACACCGGATGGGGAGATAAACGATAAACTGCCGGAACTGAGGCGGATAAAGCAGCGGATTCAACAGCTCAACGGCGAACTATCATCCATTGCGGCAGGATATTTTTCCAACCCGAAATACCGGGACATGATGCAGAGCGATGTTCCCGGACAGAAAGAAGGGCGGACGGTCCTGCCGCTCAAAAGCCGGTACAAGGCCCGGATACCGGGGCTGGTCCAGGACGTCTCGGATTCCGGAGCAACGGTATTTATCGAACCTTATGCGTTAGTGGAAAAAAACAACGAGATCGCTTATGAAAAGGGGCGTTATGCTCAAGAGGTCCATCGTATTTTAAAAGAATTGACCGAATCGGTCCGCACCCGGGCGGAGGAGATTGACCGGACCATTGATATCATCCGGTTTATCGATTCGATCTATGCGCGAAGCAGATACAGCAGGATCCACCGCTGCAGCAGGATCGACATCACCGGGCGGGAAATCGACCTCAGAGGCGCGCGGCATCCCCTAATCGGAGCGGATGCCGTACCCATCCATATCCAGATTGCAGAAGAGATCAATACCTTGATCATTTCCGGGCCGAACACCGGGGGAAAGACCGTAGGCTTGAAAACCGTCGGCCTTCTCGCCCTCATGCACCAATTCGGTATGAAAATTCCGGCTGAAGAGTCGAGCAAGCTTCCCGTATTTACCCAGATTTTTGCCGACATCGGAGACGAACAGTCCATCGACCTGTCGCTCTCTACCTTTTCCGGCCATATGCAGCGTATTTCCGCAGTGTGCGCTCGAGCGGAGAAAAAAACCCTGGCGCTCTTAGACGAGCTGGGAAGCGGCACCGATTCACGGGAAGGCGGCGCCCTGGCCATGGCGGTACTTGATTATCTTTCGGAAACCGGCTGCACCACCGTTGCAACCACCCATCATTCCGCGTTAAAACATTACGCTTTTACCAGACCGGGAGTGGAAAATGCCAGCGTAGAGTTTGACCTCGATGCCATGCGTCCCACTTTTCGGGTCATTACCGGAGTCGCCGGTGAGAGCCATGCGATGGATATAGCGGAAACAATGGGAATGGACCCTCATATTCTCGAGAACGCCCGGGGATACATTGAACAAGGGGAGACAGATATTTCTTCTCTCTTAGAAGAGATCTCGAACAAAAGGCGGCAGCTTGCGGAAGAAGAGCAGCGTATCCGGGCTTTACGGCATGAAACGGAACGAAGACAGCGGGAAACCGAAGCACGGGAAGCGGAGGTCGCTCGGGAACGGACCCGCATTCGGGAGGGAGAAATAACCGGACTGCGGGAATATCTGGACGAAACGAGAAAGCGTTTAGAAAACCTCGTGCGGGAACTCAGGGAAGGGGAAGTGACCAAGGAGAAAATCCGGAAAAGCAGGGAACTAACCAAAGAAATGGAAGAGCGCCTCGGAAGGGAAAAAGAAAAATTGCGGGAAGAACGGGACGTGACGGAAAAAGCATCGCCCGGAGAGAGCGCCTCCGCCGAATTGGCGCCCGGAGTCCCGGTGCTGGTCGAAAGCGCGGGAAAGGAAGGAACGGTCAAACGAAAGGGCAAGGGTAACAGCTGGGTCGTAGAAATCGGCAGTTTGAAGATGAACGTTCCGGAGAAAGAATTAAAACCCCTTCGAAAAAGAAAAGGGAAATCGGTTTTCCTTGATGTTCCGCGGGTGGAGGGAAGCGCCGAAATGCAGCTCGACCTGAGGGGATTGCGGTATGAAGAGGCGGTTGACCGCCTCACGAAGCAGCTCGACGCCGCGGTCATGCAGGGACTTACGGGTTTCGAAATTGTCCACGGCAAGGGGGAGGGGGTGCTCCAGGAGGCGGTCAGGGCGGTTCTTTCTGAAAATCCCGCGGTTGAGGAGTTTCGCTTTGCGCCGCCCGAGCTGGGAGGGTTCGGAAAAACCGTGGTAAAACTTCAAAAAACTCATTGAATAAATTCCTTCGAAAAGATACTCTTTGTGGGTATTGGAGATAGTATGTTTCTGGAGACCTTTTTTCAAATTGTACGTACCCGTGAATTTGTCATAATTTTGATTATTATGATCATTCTGTTTCCCATGATTTTTGCGATCGCCTCCAGGAGTAAAAAGTCGGTCTCCATCAAAAAAATGCCGAAGGTCCGGGTTGCAACGGAAAAAAAAAGCCTGAAAACCGTGCCGGCGACGCAGATGATATGAGCGAAGAGGAATGAAAGGAAATACCGGTAAACTTATTATACTGCTCATTGCAGTAATTTTCTTATCTTCCTGTCTCTCCGTGGGAACAAAAATCACCCTAAACGAAGAGGGAGGGGGAACTATCGAACTTGATTATACGGTTTCGCCGTTGATTATGAATCTCGGGAGTTTAGGCGAGGATGACAATTTTTCTCCTCTGCCGGTATCGGAGGAAGATTTTATCATGACCGCCGCGACCATTCCCGGCATGACCGTAGAAAACGTTGAATCCAGGGAAGACGAGGAGGGGGTCCATATATCTGCCGTCCTCAATTTCGAATCGACAAGCGCACTGTCCGGTTTTTTTGCGTTACCCGAAGAGTCACCCGGGATTATCATCACTACCGGCGAAAATACCACCACTTTTCGGTACGTGGTTTTTCAGAAGCCGGAAACAGCGATAAGCGAAGAAAGCATGGAAATGATCAACGCTTTCTTCGGCGACGACCTTCTTACCTTCGAAATTACTCCGCCGGCGCCGATTATCGATGTGAATATGGGAGAGATCGGCGGCAACGGACGCACCGCGCTCTTTTCAGTTTCTATTTCAGAATTATTTATGCAGGAAGAGGAGGTGGTTTGGGAGGTCCGGTGGTAGATGCGTCATCCCAAAATTATCGAGTGGGAAAAAAAACTGAAGGAAGTGTTCGATGAAATCGACGACTACCTCGAAGATACGTACGGGAAGGCATATACCCTCCATCCCGCCAGGGCGGAACGGGACACCACCTCGAATAGGGCTTTAGACGGCCTGTTCAATGTAGGGGCTTCTTTCACCCCCGGATACGGATCGGAACACGGCCGCGGTTACGCGGTTGAAATAGATATGGTGACTTTAGAACAAGTCCCGGACAAAGTGGAGCGGCGGATCGAGAAGGATGTTATCAACAAACTCAAGATCAAGCTGCCGAAGTATTTTCCCGGCAAAAACCTGCAGGTGGACAAGGACGGAAGGGCCATAAAAATTTACGGGGATTTGACCATTTATTGAAGCCGGCCGTCGGCAAGGGGACGAAGCGTTATGAGAAAT
>CAYWIK010000042.1:8626-13027 GCA_964458315.1 uncultured Spirochaetales bacterium
AAAATTGATAAGGTGCATAACTATATCACGGAGGAAACTTGATTTATATTGACGGCTGCAATAAAATACGGAAGCGAGGTTAAAGGGATGGAAGCGCAATTAAAAGAATTGATAGAAAAAATACGGCAAGACGGGGTCGAAACCGCGGAACAGGAAGCGGAAAAGATAATTGCAGAAGCAAAAAACGAAGCCGACGGAATTATCGAAGAAGCGCACAAAAAGTCGAAGGAAATGATTGAAAACGCCAAAAAAGAAAACCGCCGGCAGGAGCAGGCAGGCAAAGAAGCCCTTGTGCAGGCCGGGCGGGATTTGCTCATTTCCTTAGAAAAAAAAATCACCCAAATTTTCGACGAACTTATTAAATCTGAAACCGGTGCGGCCCTCGAGGGGAAATCCCTCGAGAATATTCTTACCGCAATGGTCAAAGAATGGGTGAAGACCCGTTCCGATCATATTACCGTTCTTCTCCCGGAAGATGAATTAAAAGCCCTTGAAGGTTCGTTAAAGAAGAAATTGACCGCCGAGCTCAAAAAAGGAGTGGAAATCAAACCGACGAACGCGGTGGAAAAAGGTTTTTATATAAGCGAAAAGGAAGGATCTTCCTACTATAATTTTTCCGCGGAAGGCATAGCGGAAATTATCGCCGAATATGTAAATCCGAGGCTTTCCGAGGCAATTCGGCGAGCGGCTGAGCGAAGGTAGGCCGTTTTGAGTTTTTATTACTATGCCGGCGCCGCGTTGCCGATGCTTTTTTTTGGAGAATCGGCTCCCATAAACGAGGAAACCTTTCTCGAGCTGTGCCGGGAACAATTAAAAAAAGCTGACTATATACAGCTTACCGACGCGACGATTGATAATTATAAAGTCAAGCAAATTTCGAACCCTATCACGCAAATGTGGCGGAAATGGGAGGTTTCTATCCGTAATGAACTGGCAAAATTACGGGCCCAAGAAAAGGGAAAAGAACCGGAGCCGTATATAATCGAATCCGAGTCGGTCCTCGGGCACTTCGAACTCGCCAAAGAAACCTTATCCAACACCTCACCCTACGAGGCGGAAACAGCGCTCTACGAGGCACGATGGAATTATCTCGAAGAATTAGGCACAAACCGCTTTTTTACCCTCGAAAGCCTTATCGTTTACTACTTGAAACTGCAGATTCTTAAAAAACTTGAACAGTTTACTCGGGAACGAGGAGGCGAGCATTTTGAAGAAATTTATAGAAAAATACGGGAAGGCACCGCGGAGGAGCCGGAACCCGAAGAAGAAAAGGAAATAATCCAGCGGAGTTGATCCATGAATAGTAAAGGTAAGATAATCGGAGTAAACGGGAACATGATTTCGGTCGAGGTTACCGGACAAATTTCTATGAACGAAGTCGGATATGTTCTCGTGGAAGACAAACGTCTCAAATCGGAAGTCATCCGGGTTCGCGGTAACCAGGTCGAAATGCAGGTGTTCGAAATGACCGGCGGAATCGGGATCGGTGATGAAGTGGATTTTACGGGAGAAATGCTCGCAGTCGAACTTGGTCCGGGCCTTCTCACCCAAATCTACGACGGCCTGCAGAACCCTCTTCCGGCGCTCGCGGAAAAGCTGGGATTTTTCCTCCAGCGCGGGATTTATTTAGACGCACTCGATTCTACGAAAAAGTGGGCGTTTACCCCTGTGGTGAAGGCCGGTGACACAATAAGCCGCGGAGAGAGCCTTGGGACCGTGCCGGAGGGAATTTTCGATCACCGGGTCATGGTCCCGTTTAACATGTATGATTCCTATACGGTAAAAAAAGTTGCAGATGCCGGTGAATATACCATCAGGGACACGATTGCCGAATTGGAAGACTCTTCCGGAGACACCCATCAGGTGAGCATGTCCTTCGAATGGCCGGTCAAGCGCGCGGTGGATGCGTACGCCGAGCGGCTCAAACCGGTGGAACCGCTTATTACAAAGGTCCGGATCATTGACACCTTTCTTCCGGTAGCCAGAGGCGGGACCTACTGTATTCCGGGCCCTTTCGGCGCCGGAAAAACGGTCCTGCAGCAGGTAACAAGCCGAAACGCCGAAGTGGATATCGTTATTATCGCCGCATGCGGAGAGCGGGCCGGCGAGGTCGTGGAAACTCTCCGGGAATTTCCGGAACTTCTCGACCCGAGGACCGGAAGGACCTTGATGGAGCGGACGGTCATCATCTGTAATACAAGCTCTATGCCTGTCGCCGCGCGGGAAGCGTCGGTATACACCGCGGTCACCATTGCGGAATACTACCGGCAGATGGGGCTGAACGTTCTGCTCCTCGCCGATTCCACCTCCAGGTGGGCCCAGGCGATGCGTGAAATGTCCGGACGGCTGGAGGAGATACCCGGAGAAGAGGCGTTCCCGGCCTATCTCGAATCGGTCATTGCCGCGTTCTACGAGCGGGCCGGGCTTGTGCGGCTCAAAGACGGCAATAATGGATCGGTCACCATCGGGGGCACCGTAAGTCCCGCGGGCGGAAACTTCGAAGAACCGGTCACCCAGGCCACCCTGAAAGTAGTGGGCGCTTTTCACGGACTTTCCAGGGAACGTTCCGACGCGCGAAAATATCCGGCCATCCATCCTTTAGACAGCTGGAGCAAATATACCGGATCGGTCGATCAGGTAAAAACCGAATACGCTCGGGACCTTCTCTTTCGGGGCAACGAGATCGACCAAATGATGAAGGTCGTGGGCGAAGAAGGAACCAGCCTCGACGATTATGTCATTTTTTTAAAGAGCGATTTTTTAGACAGTGTCTATCTGCAGCAGGACAGTTTCGATCCCGTGGATGCTTCGGTAAGCGTGGAGCGGCAGCGTTATAGCTTCGACATTATTTTCGAAGTGCTCGGGGCAAATCTCGATTTGGACACCAAAGAGGACGCCCGTCACTACTTTTACCAGCTCCGACAGAACTTTCTCGACTACAACGGGACGGAGTGGAAATCCGAAGAGTTCAACCGGATCGAAGACAACATTAAAAAGATGATAAACGATAAAAAGACCGGTATGGAAAAACACGCCCGGGAAATAATCGAATCCCAGGAGACGGGAGCGTAATAATGAGAAAAGTATACAGCAAGATAGAAGAAATCGCGGGAAACGTCATCACCGTAACCGCGACAGGAATTAAATACGGGGAACTCGCCGAAGTGTCCTCGGCGCACACCACGTCATTAGCCGAGGTTATTCGGCTCAACCGCGACCGGGTGTCGCTTCAGGTTTTCGAAGGAAGCCGCGGTATTTCAACCGGAGACGAGGTGCGTTTTTTAGGTCATCCGATGCAGGTTTCCTTTTCAGACAATCTCCTCGGCAGGATTTTTACCGGCAGCGGGCAGCCTAGGGACAAAGGCCCGACCCTTATCGAAAATTTGATCGAAATCGGAGGCCCCTCGGTCAACCCGGCACGGCGTATCATTCCGAGAAATATGATCCGTACGGGAATCCCGATGATCGATATTTTCAATTCCCTCGTCGAGTCGCAGAAACTTCCGATTTTTTCCGTTTCAGGAGAGCCGTACAACCAGCTCCTCGCGCGAATAGCGATGCAGGCGGAAGTCGATATGATCATCCTCGGCGGGATCGGTCTTAAATACGACGATTACCTCTACTTCAGAGACACCCTCGAAGAGGGGGGCGCATTGAGCAGAACGATTTTCTTTGTTCATACCGCCGCGGATCCCATTGTCGAGGCCCTGCTGGTACCGGACATCTCTTTAGCGGTTGCGGAAAAGTTCGCTCTGAACGGAAAGAAGGTCCTCGTGCTTCTGACGGACATGACCAATTTTGCCGACGCATTGAAAGAGATCGCTATTACCATGGAACAGGTGCCGTCGAACCGCGGTTATCCCGGCGACCTTTACAGCCAGCTTGCGTCCCGGTACGAAAAGGCGGTCGACTTCGAAGGGGCCGGTTCGATTACTATTCTTGCGGCCACCACCATGCCCGGAGACGACGTGACCCACCCGATACCGGACAATACCGGATACATCACTGAAGGACAGTATTACCTACGGAACGGCAGGATCGAACCTTTCGGAAGCCTGTCCAGGCTCAAACAGCTGGTTAATCAATCGACCCGGGAGGACCATCGCGCTTTGATGGACGGGATGATTAAACTCTACGCGGCCTACAAGGAATCCCTCGAAAAGAAATCGATGGGTTTCAGAATGAACGAGTGGGACCAAAAGCTCTTGAAATACGGTGAGATTTTCGAACGGGAAATGATGGACCTCTCGGTGAACATTCCCCTGGAAAAAGCCTTGGACAAGGGGTGGGAAATACTCGCCGACTGTTTTACCTCCGAGGAAACGGGGCTGCGGACCGACCTGCTCTCGAAATTTTGGCCTAAGGAGAAAACCGCGGCAACGGCATAGCGGCAACGGCATA
>CAYWIK010000042.1:13127-17430 GCA_964458315.1 uncultured Spirochaetales bacterium
GCGGCAACGGCATAGCGGCAACGGCATAAATGAACGGCATACAATTATGGCAGTAGTAAAGTTAACGAAAAACGAACTGAAAAAACAGCGGGACGCACTCAAACGGTTCGAAAGATATCTTCCGACCTTAATGCTTAAAAAACAGCAGCTGCAAATGGTCATCCGTCAGGTAGAGGCAAGGGAACGGGAGAAACGTAACCAGCAGGAGATGGTGCGGGAGGAGATCCGAAACTGGATTGAGGTTTTCGGAGAACCTTTTCCGCTGGAAGAATACCTGGCCGTGGACTCGGTGGAAACGGAAACCGGAAACATCGCGGGGGTCGATATCCCGGTATTCAAAGATATCACCTTCAAGGACCTGGAGTACGGCCTTTTTTCGACTCCTCTCTGGATAGACCGCGCTATCGAAAAACTGAAGGAGATTATTGCCTTAGATGAAGAGGTGAAAATCCTTCAGCGGCAGATCGCCCTCCTGTCACAGGAACTGCGGACCACAACCCAGCGGGTTAATCTGTTCGAAAAAGTGAAAATTCCCGAAGCCAAGGAAAATATTCGTGTAATACGGATTTATCTCGGAGACCAGCAGACCGCGGCGGTGGTTCGGGGAAAAATTGCGAAGAAAAAACTGGTGAAGGAAGCCTCAACATGATTGTCCCAATGAAAAAGGTATTTCTCATTGTCATGAGTAAGATGAAGAGAAGTGCTTTACGAAAACTCGGCAGACTCGGCGTCGTTCACGTGGAAACGGTCCCCGAAACGAGCGCCGAAATGGAAGAGCTTCACGAAGAAAAAGAAAAGCTGGAAAAAGCGCTCGCCATCCTGCCTGTCGAGGAAGATTCCGCGTCCGGAAGCAGCATAGCGGCAGTTCAAATAGACGAAAAAGTCGAACAAATAGTCGAGTTGGATGACCGGAACCACGCAATCCGGGACGAGCTCGAAAAAATGACCCGAGAGTTCGACCGGTATAAAAAATGGGGGGAGTTCGAACCGTCGGATATCGCGGAACTGCGGGAAAAGGGAGTGCATTTCGGGTTGTATGAAATTGCACCCGAGCATTACGACGAGTTTGCTCCCGAGTGCACGAAATTCGTCATCTCAAAAAGCAAAACTTTGGTAATGTTCGCCGCTGTGACCTTCGGCGGTCAAACCCTTCCGGAAGAAAACCGGGTACGGCTGCCTGAAATGGGAATTCGCCATATGGAAGAGCGGATCGCGGACCTGGAACAGGAAAAAAAGCACATCGACGAGCAGATAGCAAAACTTGCCGTACTGCGTCCGCACATCCAAGAGAGCATTGTTGACCTGCAGGACAAGATTGCTTTCGAGCATGTCCATACGAGTATGGAGGACATCGAAGAAATCGCCTATCTGAAGGGATTTGTACCGGAAGATTCCGTCGAAGAGGTAAGAGAGGCGTCGCGGGAAAACGGATGGGGGGTGATGTTTGAAGACCCGGCAGATGAAGACCATGTGCCTACAAAGGTCAAGAATCCGAAGTGGGTCGGCATCATTCAGCCGATTTTCGATCTTCTCGGCACGGTGCCGGGCTATCATGAATATGATATCAGCTTCTTTTTTCTCTTTTTCCTCTCGATTTTCTTCGCAATGATTATCGGGGATGCGGGATACGGCGGCATTCTGTTTATCGGGGCCCTTTTCGGGGTTATAAAAGGCGCCGCTTCGAGGAAGGGAGTTTCCCGTATGACGGTGCTTCTCATGGTCTTCAGTCTGGCCACCCTCGGTTGGGGGATGATCACCGGCACCTGGTTCGGTTCGAATTATATTGTAGAAAACACCTTCCTTTCCCGTTTGGTCATATCACGGATGGCGACATTTAATCCGACAAGCAGCGAACTGGTGAAATATATCTGTTTTATCATCGGTACGGTCCACATCAGCATTGCTCATCTGTGGAATTTCATCTCCGAATTGCGGAAAAAACCGCGGCTCCGCGCTTTTGCCCAACTCGGCTGGTTTATTCTCGTTTTAGGCCTCTTCTATTTGGTATTAAACCTTGTGTTGAGCGGAACTAAGTACCCGGTACCGCAATACGCCCTCTACATGATGATCGCGGGCATCGCCATGGTGATTCTTTTCGCGAAACAGGAAGGCAAGTTTTTTAAAGGAATTTTAAAGGGTGTGGGCGGATTGATGACCACATTCTTAGACGGTATCGCCGCGTTTTCGGATATCATATCCTACATCCGCTTGTTTGCCGTCGGTCTCGCCACGGTCGAAATTGCAAAGAGTTTCAACGAGATGGCTTCGATCGGGGACAAGAGCGGGGCGGTAGGCATCATCGGCGGCGCAATCATTCTCATTTTTGGGCACGGACTCAATCTGGCAATGGGAGCTTTGAGTGTCGTCGTACACGGTGTGCGGCTTAATATGCTTGAATTTTCCGGTCATCTCGGCATGGAATGGACAGGACGACCTTATACGCCCTTTACCGGAACGAAAGAGCGTATATGAAAATAAATGAATAGAAAGATTACATGGTAAAGGAGTAATTATAATGAATGTTGGCTTAATCGGAGTTGGCGCAGCACTGGCTCTTGCTGCAATTGGATCAGCAATCGGCGCGGGATCCGCGGGTATGGCAGCTGTGGGGGCGTGGAAAAAATGCTTTGCGCAGAATAGACCGGCTCCTTTCATGCTGGTTGCCTTTGTCGGCGCGCCGCTGACCCAGACTATCTATGGATTTATCCTGATGAATACACTCCTGGAAGCGGCTGAAGATACAGACCCTATGATGCTTTTAGGCGCCGGTATCCTCGGAGGTATTGCGATGGGATTTTCCGCTATTTTCCAGGGACGTGCCGGAGCAGGGGCGTCGGACGCCTTGGCGGAAACGGGCAAAGGATTCGGTAACTATATCATGGTATTAGGTCTTGTCGAAACAGTCGCGCTTTTCGTCATGGTCTTCCTCATGGGCATTGTGGGCTAGATACCCGACCGGCGGCAAATGATATCCCGAAGAAAGAAGACCCGACCGGTTTCGGTCGGGTCGCATATTGTCGGGGACTTTAACAGGATACCGGTCCAGACGATGTGGAAAGCCCCCCTAAATCGGGACCTTTCCGCCATGGCCGACTCCCTTGCGAGGCTCGCCGGAATCGGATGTGATATCGTCCGCTTCGCCGTACCCTGCCGCGAAGAAGCGGAACTGCTCGCGCGGCTTGCAGCGCTCACCGATATGCCGCTGGTTGCGGATATCCATTTCGACTTCAAACTTGCCCTCATCTGTATCGATTCTCCTATTGCAAAAATACGAATCAATCCCGGCAACCTCGGCGCTAAGTGGAAATCGGAAGAGGTGGTCGGAAAGGCAAAAGACCGCGGAAAACCGATACGGGTTGGGATCAATTCCGGCTCCCTGCCGCGGACCCTTCGGAATGAACGGGATGTCGCTGAAGCCATGATCAAGGCGGCCGAAGAGGAACTGGATATTCTGACCGCGAAAGGATTCGATAACGCTGTGTTTTCCCTAAAATCTCCGGACATCGAAACCATGGTCCGCGCGAATATCATATTTTCGGACCGTTATTCATTTCCGCTGCACATCGGCATGACCGAAGCGGGGCCGCTGGTCCAGGGGATAGTAAAAAACAGCATCGGCATCGGCCGGCTGCTGGAACAGGGAATAGGGGACACCGTTCGGGTTTCTCTCTCCGATAATCCGGAAAATGAAATTCTTGCCGGAAAAGCTATACTTTCTGCCGAAAATATAGGCAGGGAGTCGATTACCATGGTGTCATGTCCGACATGCGGGCGGAAAACCTTTCCGGTAGAGGAATTTTTAAAAGAAATCATGCCCGAACTCAATAAAATAGACAAGAAGCTCACCGTCGCGGTCATGGGCTGCGAGGTAAACGGCCCGGGAGAGGCAAAGCATGCTGATATCGGAATTACCGGGGCGGGGAATAAGGTAATCATTTTTCGGGGCGGAGAAATAGTGGCCCGTACCGACGCCGTTTCAGCTAAAAAAATATTTTTAGAGGAGCTGTCTTCTTTATGAAGAGATTGATCGTATGCACATTCATTATCTGTATTTTTCTCGGACCGAAACTCCCGCTGTCGGGGCAGGACAAAGAAATCTATGAGCTGCCGCCCTGGCTTATTTTGGAATACGGAAAAAAAGCCTTCGAAGAACGTGAATACGGAGTGGCCTTACGGTATGCCCGGGAAGCCATCGAAAAGACAGCACATTTCTATCCTGAAGCGGAAATACTGATCGGAGACGTGTTCGAAGCGGAGGGAAACATTGAACTGGCGATCGAGCAGTACGAAAAGGCACTTAACA
>CAYWIK010000043.1:0-17370 GCA_964458315.1 uncultured Spirochaetales bacterium
AATATATAAAAGCTTCCGGAGTTTTTCCTCCTTTTCTCCGGAAGCATCTTTTTTTTACAGCGCGCCGCGGTATGCAGCCGTTTCTTCCCTCCGATCTTGCTCCGGCGGGATAAAAATTCTACACTCTAGATATGATCGTACTCGTCATACATGGAAGCCCCAGAAAAAACGGAAACTCCGCCTATCTTGCCGATGTACTTCTTCGGGAATGGGAAAAGCGGGGCGCGGAAACGGAACTTTTACATATCAGCGACCGGCATGTTTTTCCGTGCACGGAAGATACGGTATGCGAAAAAAAGGGATTTTGTCCCATTGACGACGATATGGAAGAAGTCTTCGGACTTCTCAGAAAAGCGGATGTGGTGGTCCTTGCGGCCCCGGCCTTTTTTTACGGGTTCCCGGCCCAATGCAAGGCCCTCATCGACCGCTGCCAGGTCCTCTGGGCGAGAAAATACCGGCTTAAGCTTCAGGACCCCGGAGCGCCGTGGAGAAAGGGCATATTGTGTTCGGTGGGCGCTACAAAAGGGGAAAACCTCTTTGACGGCATGAAGCTCACCGCGGCCTATTTTTTTGATGCCCTGGGGGCCGATTTTGCGGGCAGACTTCTATACAGGCAGGTTGAACATCCCGGCGATCTCGAGGCCGCATACGATGTTCCGAGGGATGCCGCTGCGCTTGTCCGTAGATTACAGCCTAATGGAGCGGGGCGGAAACGAATTGTTTTTTCGACAAAAACAAACCCGGCAGCGGCACATGCGGCATGTATATATCTTCGCCTGTTGTCCGGAGAACTGAACGACTGCGCCCTCCTGTCGACGGAATTGAGCGAGGAAGAGAGAAAGCTGCTCGTTTCGGCCTTTGCCGAAGAAGGCATCGACGCGGAATTTTATCCCTTTCCGTATACCGACCGGACGGGAATTGACCCTGACGACACTATCGTAACGGTTGAAAACCCCCCGCTCAATACCGAAGAACTGCGGGGCTATGCACATGTTTTAAAGGAAACGAGAAAAATTGTGAAAAGGATAATTTCATGATGAAAACAGAATCTTAACAGAGGCAAAACTTGCTAACCTTGCCTCAATGCGGTATAGTACAAAAATAACAAAAAGCATCGTATGTAAGGGAGGAAAAAAATAGTGTCTTATATCGAAGAAGTATTTGAAACGGTAAAAAAAAGAAATCCGAATGAGTTTGAATTTCATCAGGCGGTAGACGAAGTCCTTCAGTCCATAGAACCGGTCCTCGATGCTCATCCGGAATATCGGGAGCAGCGGATACTTGAACGATTGGTTGAACCGGAGAGGGTCATTATGTTTCGGGTCCCCTGGATGGACGACAGCGGCAACTATCAAGTCAACAGGGGATATCGGATCGAGTTCAACAGCGCCCTCGGACCTTATAAAGGGGGTTTAAGATTTCATCCCACAGTAAACTTGGGAATCTTAAAATTTCTCGCCTTTGAACAGATTTTCAAAAACTCCCTTACAACATTGAGCATGGGAGGGGGAAAAGGCGGTTCCGATTTCGATCCTAAGGGAAAATCGGACGGCGAAGTGATGCGTTTTTGCCAGTCTTTTATGACGGAGCTTTCACGGCATATCGGCCCGAACACCGACGTACCGGCAGGGGACATCGGGGTCGGCGCAAGGGAGATCGGCTATCTATTCGGACAGTATAAACGGCTTCGGAACGAGTTCACCGGCGTGCTTACCGGTAAAGCGCTCGAGTGGGGAGGTTCTCTCATCCGGCCCGAAGCCACCGGATTCGGCAGTGTTTACTTTGCCCAGGAGATGCTGGCTACGAGAAACGATTCCCTGAAGGGAAAAGTCTGTGCGGTATCCGGTTCGGGAAATGTAGCACAGTTTACCGTAAAAAAGATTCTCGAGTTCGGCGCCAAACCGGTCACCCTTTCCGATTCGAGCGGCTCGATTTACGACCCCGACGGCATTGACGAAAAAAAGCTGGAGTACATTATGTACCTAAAGAATGTAGAGCGCGGCAGAATCAAGGAATATGCAGACAAGTTCGGCGCTACGTATATGGACGGGGAACGGCCATGGAGTGTGAAATGCGATGCCGCATTTCCCAGCGCCACACAAAACGAGATCGACAAGGACGAAGCGGCAACCCTGCTCGAAAACGGCTGCGCCCTCGTGTGTGAAGGAGCCAATATGCCTACCACCCCGGATGGAGCGGACCTGTTTCTCGAAGCGAAAATCCTTTACGGTCCCGGTAAAGCGGCAAACGCGGGGGGGGTTGCCACCTCGGGGCTCGAGATGAGCCAGAACGCCATGCGGCTTTCCTGGACGAGGGAAGAGGTGGACAGTAAGCTGCAGCAGATCATGAAATCGATCCATGCCGCCGCAAAAGGCGCTGCCGAAGAATACGGCGATCCTGAAAACTATGTGATGGGAGCGAATATCGCGGGGTTTACCAAAGTGGCCGAAGGGATGATCGATCAAGGGCTGGTGTAAAGACGAAAGTTATTCCAGATAGAGGACCCCCCGCTGTTCCAGTGAATTGGCGTTAAGCACCATTTTACGGGGGCCTAAGCCGGCAGCATCAATCACATATACCGTATCCGCCCAGGCGGCTTCATCGGGGAGCAGCCGCTTGAAGCTGTTTTGTTCCGAGGTAAGAAAAGGTATGTTCAGACTGTTTCCCGGCCTGCCGACAAAATATGCTATGTAAAGCATATTGAGCTCCACCATCTCGTTGAAAAAATGGGTACCCAGGGAGAGGTCGGGGACCAGCCCTTCATGCATAGCGTTTACCTCGCAGAGGACGTTCGTAGTGTCGATTTCCTGAAACGAAACCGGGACGCCGAGAGACGGGGTGCTGGTTCCCCAGCGCCCCGGTCCTATCAGCATGATCTTTTTTTCCTCATCTATTGCGGTGCGGGTGATTTTTCCGATTAATTTCGCCATCGCGTACCGATCTTTTTCCGGTAGTTTTCCGTATTTTTCCGGCGCAACGTAGATCAACCGATGAATTTCGATTTTACGGCTATGGCCGATGACCGCCCCGTGTGCTTCGAGGATAATATCTTCTTTCGCGACCTCGGGCAGCGGTTCAACTGATTCAGACGCCTCCTGAATTTGCAGAGGCCTGCATTGGACCAGATTGATACGGTACCCGCCGGCGGGAAGAAAATTGACGGTAAACTCAATATCCACCTCCGAGCCGTAGGCGTCCCGGATCATAGAAAACATCTCCCGCATATTGGCGACGAAGTCGGTTTGGCGCAGCAGGTTGTCAAAGGTCAGCACCCAGGAACACACATTCTTCATTCCCTTTTCCCTACATGACCTCTCCAGCTCACGGTCCCTGGTGGCAAAGAGATGCATTGGTAATTGAGAGAGGAATTTGTACAGTTCGGAAAAGTTGATATTCGAGAATGAATTGGTCTCCAGGTTGAGTACGTCCACCCTGCGTTGGGCGTATCGTTTTACCTCATCAAAATCCGATTCCGGCCGTTTTTCCGGAGCGTTCAGTGCAACGACCCGAGTATAGTCATCGTCCGCCCGGTCCACCGCCCTGGTCCCAAGCCCAAAAACGAGGCGGATCATGCCCGCTTCCGGATCGATTTCTTCGTTCCAGGCATAGGGGTTAAAAGAGAATCCCACCCCGGAAAGCTGGGGAAAGTAGTAAATATGGTTTGGACAGCCTGAAACCCGCTGGATGAGAAGCGCCATCTGCTCGTCTTTATCTAATACCCCACGGTTTTTACGATAGGTTAGGGCCTTTGCGCTCATGGTGCTGGCATAGATCAATCGGACCGCGTTCATAAAATATTCGAGCCGTTCTTCTTTTGTTCCCTGGTTCGCGCAGAAAACACTTTCATATTTACCGGCAAAAGCATTGCCGAAATTGTCTTCCAAAAGGCTTGACGAGCGGACGATGATGGGGGAGTAGCCGTAGTAATCGAGGAGATCCGAAAACCGCTGGACAATATATTGGGGGAATTCTCCCCGAAGTATCCGTTTTCTCACCGATTCGTTCCCGTCAAGGAATGTTTTCGGATTTTTCTGTCGTTGCCGGTCCCACCAGCAGCCGTTTAGAACAAGGAATGTGTAAAACACGTCCGAGGCGATAAAAAAGCTGTCGTGCTCCTCGAGGAGGTTTCCCCACAAATCGCTCTGTTTTTCTAAAATCGCCCTGGAGATGAGCATTCCCACCGATTTCCCGCCGATAAATCCCGTTCCGATCATCCGTTTCCAGATATAAATAACGTCTTTCAAAGAAAGATACGTTTCCGCAAGCTCTAAGATTAGAGGGTCCCTGCTGATGATAAGCTGCAGGATCTCTCGGAACACCGAATTCATCTCTTCTTCGGTTATCTGATTTTTTTCCCACCCTTCTAACGTGTTTTCCGCGCGCATAAATGTTTTATCCCAAACTCCCACCATCCGGTAGCTCGCCGAAGGTAATCCGAGCCATGGGCTGGATGCAATCACTTCCGCAATGGTGGCGCTGTCCATGACGGGAATAAATTTTTCGTCGTCTATTTTAAAAAGACTGTACTGCTCGTGGGAATGCTTTACCTGCAGTTTCGCCGGTTTTACATAGAGCGTGTTTGTATAGCGGTATACATCAACGATAATCTGTGCGGTGGTGGAAATCGGGGTAACCGCATGATAAGAATGAAAGTATCTGTAGAGGGCAAAATAAGCTACCGCTTCTATTTCCGAAAGGTAGGGACAGGTGAGCTGAAAAAAATTACCGATCATTCGGTCGCTGTAACAGTTATCGGAAAGCGCGGAGAGACAATCGAAAACATAGTAGGCCCCTTTGCCCAATTCTTTAATTTTCCTGTGGATTTCGGTGATGAAATTCTCGAAACTGTTTTCCGGGTGGGATTCCACAATCGACAACCCCGGCTGAGGTGCGAGGACCGGCGGATGGTCTGCGAAACGAAAATAGATTACTTGGGCGCCGCTCTCGATCCCTTTCCGCGCAAAGGCGTTGGTAAAAAAACTATAATTTTCCGTGTTATCGAGGCGCAGGAGGATGTTATCGCCCAAACGGAGACCGTTTATAATGCTGTCAAACTGGCTGAATCCCGTTGAAACGTGCATGGTTAATATTTGAATCCGCTGTGCCCGATGAACTCCCGCAGAATAGATAGTTCGGGGACATGGGTGCCGGGGAGGGCGATAAAGTTGTCGAGAAAAGACAACAATCTAATTGCCTCCTTGTATAGCGGATTGCCCGGTTTTACCGTTTTTAATAGCGGTTCTGCAAATACCTTGAGCACCGCGAGTTCATAGTCTAAGGCTGAATTGAACGCGCTGTCCGCGTTATCTTGAAAAGGGAAGATATTCCGGTCTTCTCCCCGCCGGACCGACGGCCACCGGCCTAAGGTATCTAAAGCAGTATAGCCGCGGAATTGATAGTCCCGGACAATCCGGCGTAAAAGGCGGTTATCAGTGGTGGAAATGCGATTATGATCATCGAGGTTGAGCTGGGTTAAGGCGGAGACGTAAATTTTATATTTGTTTTCCTCCGGGACGCGGGGAGTCAAGCGGTCATTGAGGCCGTGAATCCCTTCCATGATGAGAATCGATCGTTCTAGAAGTTTAAGTTTTTTCCCTTCTCCTTTTCGGGAGCCGGTTTTAAAATCAAAGTCTGGAATCATGGCGGTAGCCCCTTTAAAAAGGGCGACCAGATGCTCATTGAGAAGAGGAACATCGATAGCTTCAAGAGCTTCGAAATCCAGATTTCCGTTTTCATCCACCGGATTCATGTCCCGGGGAACAAAGTAATCGTCTAAGTTGATTATAACCGGATTGAAACCCACGACCCGCAGCTGAATGGCCAATTTTTTTGTAAAGGTTGTCTTTCCCGAAGACGAAGGTCCGGCAACGAGGATGATGCGAATTTTACCCTTCTTCGCATGGATCCGGTCTGCTATTTCGGCTATTTTTTTTTCGTGCAGGGTCTCGGCGATTCTGATAAAATTTTCTATTTCCCCGGCGTAGATGATTTCGTTCAGTTTTGCCACGCTGTTGAACCCTAAAATCTTTCCCCAGGCTTTGTATTCCTGATAGATCGAATAGAGGAGCGGGCTGTCTTTAAATTCCTTCATCTGTCTGGTGTTTTTGTGTGAAGGATATCGAAGCAGGAAGCCCTGGTTGTAACCCCTGATTTCAAAATATTTAAGAATTCCTGTACGCGGCACTAAAGGACCGTGGGCAAGATCTAAGAAATCCTTGAGCTCATATACCGGAATTTTTACTTCGTTCCGCTGTTCGAGAAGCTGCACCGTGTCCGGCTGATTTGCGTGTTTAAAATATTCGAGGGCTTCCATATACGAGATTACTTTTCGCTGAATCGGACGGTCTTCGGCAACAAGCTCGTTCATTCGTTTTTCAATTTTTTCTAAGTCCTTCGGGTCGACTGAAAATATATTGCCGAAGTAATAAAAATACCCGTTACCAAGGGAATGTCCGATCACGAGTCTCCGGTCCGGAAAGAGCTGATGAATGGTAAGGTAGAGAAGGAAGCAGAGTGAGTTCCTGTAGAGACGTACGCCGTCACCGGAATCGAGAAATACCGGCTGGACGGTGGAATTGACCTCCAGCTTGTGAAAAATGCTTACAAGCTGATTATTGACCAGCGCTCCGATTGGTTCTTCGGGAAAAGCTTCTTCCGGTTCGGCGGCGAAAAGTTCACTTACCCGTGTGCCGTAGGATACTGTGCGGGATACCCCTAAGGGCAGTTGTATTGTTACTTCCTGCATGAATGCCTCTTATTTCTGAGATTGAAGTATTTGAGTGATTTTATCGATTTCTTTCTGAATGAGGGGGCGCACAATGGAAATCCCGTTGCCCTCTTCGGTATGAAGGACCGGGTGGTCCCTGAATGTTTCTCCATTTTCATTGATTATAAGTTTGACGATAGGATATTTCGGACGTTCCGCGTCCGTCTCTATTACAATCCCCTGGGCGCCGTTGGAAAGGGCCACAAAGGTCCCGACAGGATAGATTGACAAGGTATAAACAAGGACCCGAATAAGCTGCTCATCGTACTGTTTCCCTGTGTTTTTAAGGAGGTCCATTATTCCGGTATGACCGTCCGAAGCCTCCCGGTACGGCCGTTTTGACACGATGGCGGAATAGGAACCCGCAATCGCAAGGATTTTGGCGTACAGTGATATCTTGTCCCCCGTGAGGTTCCGGGGATGGCCTGAACCGTCTACCCGTTCATGATGCTCGAGCACCGCCCGTGTAACGGTCATCGGAAATCCGGCGCTTTTTAAAATTCGAAATCCTAAGATCGTGTGTGCCGCGATCGATTTCTTTTCTTCAGAGGAGAGGGTTTTTGCGTTCATATAGAGTTGGGGCGGAATTCGGAGCATACCGATTTCATGCAGCAATGCAGCCATCCCGATCTCGATCTGCTTGAAAGTTGGAAGTTTTAACACATCCGCTAAGACCAGCGATACAATCATCGTTTTTACCGCATGTCCGATGATATAACTGTGGTTCTGGTCGTGGAGGTTCTGAAGCTGTAAAAGTTGCTTCTTGTGGGTCTTGATTTTATCTATGCACAATTTCACTTTTTCGCTGATGAGATTCATTTGAAACTCATTCTTTTTAAGAAAAAAGTCAAACGTTTCGGATATAAAATTGGTCATCTCCAGAAAGAACTTCTGCGCTTCTTTCCGCTTTTCTTCCTCCCGGACATCGGAGGTAAGGAATGCGACACCGGACTGACGCGCGTTCCCGTCACCGCTCTCTTTTGAAATATCCGCGGCTTCATAGATCGGTGGGGCGCTTGTCGGCGTACCGTCGGTATAAACTCTGGTAAAACCCCACTCCTGAAGCAATTTTTTCAGCTCCTCGGAAATAGGGATATCCGGTGAAAGTAGAATATACTTTTCGTCGAGATAAACCGGCTTGTCAATATACGAGCCTACGGGAAGGTTCGCAACCGTCACGCTATTCATGTAATTACCGTTGACCCCATGATTTAATTAATTTAGACTTTCTCTTATATATTATAGGAGATTTTAGCGTGAAATTTAAGACACTTTTTATATTATTTAACCTTGTTATCGTAATTTCCTTCCTTATTATCTATTTTATGCCTCTGTTTATGCTTGGATGGGAGTATACGAGCGTGTTTTGGGCAAAGAACTGGTTCCTCCCGGTTATCTTTATTGCCGTTATCGGGGGCTTAAACTTCTATTTTATCAGGAATTGGAAATTATTTCGCTACCTTGAATCAGAAAGCTGGGATAAACTTAAAGATTTTTTAGAAGGGCAAATTTTTGAAAAAAATCAATTTCGGACCCAGTATATCCGAGTTTTAGTCAACACGTATCTTGTCCGCTCGGAAGTGGAAAACATCGGCAGACTCGAACAGTATCTTGCTGAAAAAACCCCCCGGGTGAGAAAGAAATTCGCCCTCCTCCTGGGGATCCCATATATCCTTTCGAACGACAGCATGAAAATGAAGGAGTATTTTAAAGAATTCTTAACCGAAGCAAAAGGGAAGGAAGGTGCCTGGATCAAATGGTGCTATGCCTTTGCCTGTTTTACCGGAGAGGACAAGGAAAATGCTAAATACCTTCTCTTAGAACTCTCGGAGCAGCAGCAGGACCCGATTCTGCGGCTTTTGACCATCTATCTGCTGGAAGCTTTCCGAAACGATGATCCTGATATCGGCCCTTTAGTCGACCGGCAAGTAAGTGAGATCAAGACCGCGTACACGGCTTCCGCCTGGGAGCAAGAGATTGAAAAGGGAAAGAAAGAGATATTCCTCGTCATCCTGTCTAAATTGATAAACGATGCAACCGAATGGCTTCTTAGAAAGGAAATAACTCCGCAGCATCCGGAACGATGAAGCGATACTGTTCCCCGCCAGGAGAAGTTTCCTGATTTAGTATAAACTTGCCGATATTAATTTCCGTAGACTGACAGAAAGTTTTTCTCCCTCGTCTGACCCGAAAGAAAAAAAGGGCACCATGGAAGGGGGATTCCAGTTATAGCGGCTCCTTGACTGCAGTCTTTTTTCGAAGTACTGTACATAATCCAATATTCCGTGAGGGGTAATCCAATGTATGAGCACAACGTCCGCCAGATTGAACAGCTGGTGAAGAGGCAAAATGAGTGGCGGTCATATACTCTCAATCTAATAGCAAGTGAAAATGTATTAAGTAAGCGGGCGCGCCGGGTAATGGGCTCAGATTTTGTCCATCGATACGCCGAAGGTCACCCGGGAGAGCGTTATTACCAAGGAACGGAATATATTGATGAGATCGAGGACCGGGTAAAAAAACACTTGAAGAGTCTTTTTAAATGCCGGCATATCGATGTTCGGCCTATAAGCGGGACGGTCGCGAATGATGCAGTTTTTAGCCGTTACATCCGTCCCGGGGACCTTGTGTTGGTCAATTCGACTCCCGCGGGGGGGCATATCAGTCATCATCGGGTAGGTTCTGTGGGAAAGTATACGGCAAATATCATCAACTTCCCGATAACCGATGACGGATACCATATCGATGTCGAAAAGACAATCAATCTCATCAATACCCTGCCGCTGAAAGTTATTATTTTCGGGAAGAGTCTCTTCCTCTTTCCGGAACCGGTCAAGGAGATCGCAGAAGCATGCAGGGGAAAGAATATTTCCATTTTGTACGATGCTGCCCATGTGCTCGGTTTGATCGGAGGATGTTGCTTCCAAGACCCCCTCGGAGAAGGCGCGTTTATCGTAACGGGGTCAAGCCATAAAACATTTTTCGGTTCCCAGCGGGGTGTGGTTTTTTCTAATGTTGGAGAAGCCGAATGGCGGAAAATAGACAAGGGCGCGTTTCCAGGCTCGTCCTCGAACCATCATTTAGATACCCTTGTTCCTTTGGCAATAACAACCTATGAAATGATGGAATTCGGTGAGGCGTATGCCAAACAGGTCTGTACCAATGCGAAACATTTAGGAGAAAAATTATATAACAACGGATTCCGGGTCCAGGGCGCGGAATTCGGGTTTACCGAAAGCCATCAACTTGCCATCGATGTTTCCGAGTTCGGCGGAGGAGACGAGGTGGCCCGGCACTTGAAAGACAACAACATCATTCTCAATATGAATCTGCTCCCCTTTGAGCCTCTCGACAAGGTAACAAATCCGGCGGGCATTAGACTCGGGGTCCAGGAGATGACCCGGGTCGGAATGAAAGAACCTGAAATGGAAATTATCGCCGATCTTTTTAAAAAATGTCTTAAAGAAGGCAAATGGATCGAAGATGAGGTAAAGGAATTCCGGTCGGCGTATCAAAAGGTCCACTATTCCTTTGACGATACCGAGGAGAACAGTGATTGAGGCTCCTTGACCCCGTCTTGTATGAAAAGTTATAATCCAATAAACCCTAATTATTAGTAAGGATAATCAGTATGAGCGTTCGCGTACGCTACGCTCCGTCTCCTACCGGGCTTCAACACATCGGCGGAGTGAGAACGGCACTTTTTAATTATTTTTTCGCACGTTCCCAAAAGGGGGAATTTATTCTTCGCATCGAAGATACGGACAGACAGCGGTACAGCGAAGAAGCGATGCAGGACCTCTACGACACCTGTACGTGGCTCGGCATAACCTGGGACGAAGGACCCGGAACCGGCGGGCCCTACGGGCCGTACATGCAGTCGGAACGGTCCGAATTATACCGGCAGTACGCGGACCGGCTGATTGAGTCCGGATATGCCTACTATTGCTACTGCTCTCCTGAAAGGCTTGAAAAGGTCCGGCAGGAGCAGCAGCAGAAGAAACAAAAACATCAGGGGTATGATCGGCACTGCAGAAACCTGACGGTGGAAGAACGGAAAGAGCTGGAGGCGGGCGGTCTCACGCCTGTTGTTCGTTTCAAGGTCCCGCTGGAAGGGAAGACGGTGTTTACCGATTATCTTCTGGGAGAAGTGAAGAGAAACAATGAAGATATCAACCCGGACCCTGTCCTTCTCAAAGCGGACGGATATCCGACCTATCATCTGGCGAATGTAGTTGATGATCATCTCATGGAAATTACCCATATTCTCCGCGCCCAGGAGTGGCTCCCTTCGGTAAGTCTGCATGCTCTGCTCTATAAAGCCTTCGGCTGGGAGCACCCGGTATTCTGTCATCTTCCGATGGTAATGGGAAAGGACGGCCAAAAACTGTCTAAACGTCACGGGTCGACAAGCGTACGAGCGTTCCGTGAGGCAGGATATCTGCCCGAGGCGCTGGTCAATTATGTGTCGTTAATCGGATGGTCCTACGATGACGAAAGGGAGTTTTTTACCAAAGAAGAGCTGGAAGAGCTGTTTACCCTGGACAAGCTCAATAAAGCGCCGGGAGTTTTCGACTATAAAAAACTGGATTGGTTTAACGGGCAGTATATAAGAAAAAAATCGGACTCGGAACTTAGGCAGCAGCTCGTCCCATATTTAGAAAAGGACGGAGTGGTATCTTCGCCCCCTTCCGCGGAAGAGAAGCAGATCATCGACGGCATGGTCCCCCTCGTCAAGGAACGGCTTAAAGTCTTAAGCGAAATAAGTGAGCTTGTCCGTTTCCTGTTTCAGGATGTGGAAGTGAACTCTCCGGAGAGTTTAGTACCGAAAAAAGGTACTATAGAAGATGCCCGGACCGCCTTGGAATGCGCACGGGAAATTCTTTCAGGGTTTGACGGCCGGAGCGATGAAGAGAATGAGGAGCTTTTTCGAAACAGGGCGGAGGAGCTTGGGATGAAACTCGGGTCTCTTCTTACCCCCCTTCGTGTCGCACTCACCGGAAGCAGCGTGTCTCCTCCGCTTTTTGGAGCAATTAGACTATTAGGCGAAGGTGAGGCTATGAAACGGGTAGAGCGGGCATTAAAAATCGTACAACAAGGCAGGAACGAATAAATGGCAAAAGAATGGACAATGGATGATTTGGTTTCACTTTGCAAACGGCGGGGATTTGTGTTCCAGTCGAGTGAGATATACGGCGGCCTCTCTTCCGCGTGGGATTATGGGCCCCTCGGCGTGGAACTTAAGAACAACATCAGAAATTTTTGGTGGAAAGAAATGACCCGGCTTCACTCGAACATTGTGGGTATCGATGCGGCTATTTTGATGCATCCCCGGGTGTGGGAAGCTTCCGGGCATGTAGAAAATTTTCACGATCCCCTCGTTGACTGCAAAGAGTGCAGACTCAGGTTTCGGGAGGACCAGCTTCCGGAAGAAAACCAAACATCAGGAAAATGTCCGGAATGCGGCGGTGAATTGACCCCGCCCAGGCAGTTCAATCTTATGTTCAAGACCCATTTAGGTCCGGTAGAAGAGGGGGGAATGGAAATTTATCTCCGTCCGGAAACGGCCCAGGGGATTTATGTTAACTTCAAGAATGTCGTGCAGACCAGCCGGGTGAAAATACCTTTCGGCATCGCCCAGGTCGGTAAGGCATTCCGGAATGAAATTACCACGAAGAACTTTATTTTTCGGACCTGCGAGTTTGAGCAGATGGAAATGCAGTTTTTTATCCGTCCGGAGGAGGACGTTAAATGGTTCGATTACTGGCGGGAAGAGCGGTGGAAATATTATTGTAAGCTCGGTATTCGGGAAGAAAAGCTTCGCTGGCACCAGCACGGACCGGGGGAGCTGGCACACTACGCCAAGGATGCCTATGACATCGAATATCAGTTTCCATTCGGCTGGAACGAGCTCGAGGGGGTCCATAACCGGACCGATTACGACTTGAGGCGCCACGGAGAGTTTACCGGAAAAGAGATTAACTACTTAGATGATCAAGCCAACGAACGGTTCATTCCCTATGTAATTGAAACATCCGCCGGGCTCACCCGGACAGTGCTTGCGGCGCTTTCGGACGCCTACGACGAGGACGTCGCGGACGGCGAGTCACGTTCAGTCATGCGGTTCCATCCAAAAATCGCGCCGGTCACCGTGGCGGTCTTCCCGCTGGTAAAAAAAGACGGCCTTGCTGATCTTGCCCGGGACGTCGAATCTTCCCTCCGGGAATATTTTTCGACCTTCTACGACCAGAGCGGCGCAATCGGACGGCGGTATCGGAGACAAGACGAGGCGGGTACGCCCTACTGCGTTACCATCGATTACGATACCAAGGAGGACAGGACCGTGACCCTCCGTTTCCGAGATTCTATGGAGCAGATTCGTGTAAAAATCGAAGATCTGCCGGAAAGAATCATGGAAGAGATAAGAAATTACCGGAGAGAATCGTAAGGAGTATGGCATGAGCGGCGGACTGGATATACTTAAGAAGCGCGGATTCTTAAAACAGTGTACCGATGAAGAAACTCTTCGGTCTCAACTGGATACCGGAGCGGTAGTCTTATACTGCGGTTTTGACCCGACCGGGCCGAGTCTGCACGCCGGCCATATGATACCGCTGTTCGCAATGGCCCATCTTCAGCGGGTTGGTCACAAACCGATTGCTTTAGTCGGCGGAGGGACCGCCCGGATTGGTGACCCTTCCGGAAAGACCGAAATGCGGCGGATATTGAGTTACGAAGAAATCGGCCGGAATGCGGAATCGATAAAACAGCAGATCGGCAGGTTTCTCGAGTTCGGAAAAGACAAAGCAATAATGGTCGATAACGCGGATTGGCTTGCCGGTCTGAATTATATCGATTTTCTGCGGGACATCGGACGTCACTTTTCCGTAAACAGAATGCTTAGCTTCGAGACCTACAAGATGCGTCTTGAAACCGGACTCTCCTTTATCGAGTTCAATTATCAGCTGCTCCAGTCCTACGATTTCCTGGTACTCTATCAGCGGTACGGCTGCACACTTCAGGTGGGGGGCGATGACCAGTGGGGCAATATCGTCTCCGGCGCCGACCTCATCCGCCGAATGGAAAGCGCGGATGCAATCGGTCTGACCTTCCCTCTCGTTACACGCGCGGACGGTAAAAAAATGGGGAAAACCGAAAAAGGCGCTCTCTATCTCGATCCGCGGATAACCCCGCCGTATGAGTTTTTCCAGTATTGGAGAAACGTGCCGGATCCGGATGTAGAAAAATTTCTCTTTCTTTACACATTCCTTCCGGAAGAGGAAGTGAAACGCCTCGGCAGGCTGCAGGGGCAGGAAGTAAACCAGGCCAAAGAAATCCTTGCCTATGAACTGACGAAGATCGTCCACGGCAAGGAGGAAGCGGACCGTGCCCTGGAAGCCGCTAAAGCCGCTTTTGCCGCTCCCGCAGGAGCGCCTGGCAGTAAATCAGGCGGTGCGGAGGGGGTGGATATTTCCGGTATACCGAGCTTGGTCCTCGACGCTGAAGAGTTAAAGGCAGGGATCGGCGTGCTCGATCTTTTTTCAAAAACAACTCTTTGCAATTCCAATAGTGAAGCGCGGCGTCTCGTACAGCAGGGCGGCGCGTGGATCAATGAACGGAAAATCGAAGACCCACAGGAGACGATTGATCTTTCTTCTGTTTCGGATGGGGAGATGCTTCTTCGGGCCGGGAAGAAACGTTATTTCAGGATAGAAATTGCAGAATAGAAGTGGAGACTGATACCTCCGTTAAAATTCTTTTTCTTTTACCCTGCGGCGAAAGATCGCGCCTGCAATATCACATGCCAGCTTGACCTGCGGCTCGATATCCCTGGAGGATTCCACTTCGATTAGGCGTTGGGTCGGATTAATCGATACACGCTTAATGTCCGTTACGGTCTTAAGCGACTTTTTCATGACTTCCGCTTTCGGCGAATCGAGTTTATCAATAAGAAAGTAGTAGATCGTTGTCCTTGCCATAATATTAAAAGATATCAGCGTAAATGCGGGGTGTCAATCGGAATGTTGAATCTCCCTTGCGCAAGAACCGCTCGTCCGGGTACACTGGTTCCATGGAAGACAATCCTGTTTGGAAAAAGCTGGAACAAGCTAAACCGGATGAGGTGTGCAGAAAAAGCGGTGCGGTTTACGATTCGGACGCACAAATCTACTCTGTGCCTTCCTTTTCCGACAGGCTCAATGTTGTTTTACCCGAACGGAAGGTGACCGCTGAATCTGTCCCCGGTTCGTTGCTCATTTCAGAATACAGAGAATACTTTCTCCTTGCCGTTCCCGCATATCTTCTTTTCGCCGACGGAAGGCCCCTCGCAGGGGAACTGGTTCATCCGAAGAGTATATCCGGAGGTGAAATCTATCGGCAGGGAGCACATATGCTGCCTCTCGACAAGCTTGCGGCACGGTTTCGGGATGATGCAGAAGGGTTTTTACAGATCGGCCGCTCTCTAGGGGGAGAACCGCTTCAATACGGAGACGCCTCTATCAGGCTCTTCCCTTTCCCGCACCTGCCGGTCCATTTTGCCCTTTGGCTCAAGGACGACGAGTTTCCTGAGCAGGCTGATCTTTTTTTCGATTCTTCCTGCGAAGGCGAATTCCCTCCGGATGTGTTATGGGGAATTGCGGCGGCATGTACGGAGTTGATGTGCCGGTGGGAAGGCTAGGATATGTTCTTTTTTTTTATCGGCGGTGTGCAGCCGAGGAAGAAAATAGTCGACGATACGCCTAAAAGGTGTCCTTCCCGCGGCAGTTATATCCCCGGAGAGTATAGATTCTGCCCCCACTGCGGGCAGCGGTTTCGAATGTAAACGCCGGCTATGAATCTCCGCCGTCTTTCTTTGAACTGTACCGGGTCCATGCCTCTGCAAAGGAGGTGAGCCGGTCATCGATTCTGCGGTTTATGGTATCTTCCGGAAAGGACCCGTCTTCCCGCATTTCTCCGAACTCTTCGCCGGTGAGAATCTCCATTCCCTCGCCGATCGTGGAAACCGGATAGATGTGGAATTTGCCCGCTTCTACACTTTGTACTACCTCATGTTTAAGCATCAAGTTTTTCCTGTTTTTTTCGGGGATGATGACCCCCTGATCTCCGGTGAGCCCGGTGGTTTTGCACACGTCGAAAAACCCTTCAATTTTCCGGGTGACTCCGCCGATCGGCTGGATTTCCCCGCGCTGATTGACAGACCCGGTAACAGCGACGGCCTGATTTAAGGGGACATCGGCTAATGCTGAGAGAAGGGCGTATAGTTCCCCGGAAGAGGCGCTGTCGCCGTCTACTCCGCTGTATTGCTGTTCGAACACGATGCTCGCTGCGAGGGAAACCGGTTTCTTCTTGCCGAAGTTGCCGTTTAGATACCCGCTTAAAATCAGCACCCCTTTGCTATGGATTGGGCCGGAGAGTTCCACTTCACGGTCTATATTGACAACGCCCGACCTTCCCACATAGGTCCGTGCCGTTATTCTCGAGGGACGTCCGAACATATAATCTCCCATGTCCATGATGGAGAGGCCGTTCACCTGACCGGTCACCGAATTATCCGTGTCGATAAAAATATCACCCTCGGTGATCATATCCTGAATAATTTCTTCGATCCTGTTGGACCGCCGTTTTTTGGCCTCGATCGCCTGCTGTACATTTTCTCTGGTTATGCGGCGACCGCCGTTTTTCTTGGAGTAATAGTTTGCTTCCCGGCCTAGGTCGCAGATATCGGAGAAGCGGGTGGAGAGACGGGTCCGGTCGCCGGTGAGCTCCGCCCCGTATTCGACCATCCGGGCTATACCTCCGCGGTCGAAGTGTTTCCAGCCTTCTTCTTTCACCTGGGATGCTAAGAAGCTGGAGTATTCCGCTATCTGTTTATCCTTATTATCCATAAAGGTGTTGAAATCCGCCTTAACCTTGAATAATTCCGCAAACTCTTCATCGAGGCTGTGCAGCATATAGTAGAAAAATGGATTTCCGATAAGGATGACCTTAATAGTAAGGGGAATCGGTTCCGGCTCGAGGCTTTCGGTGCTTACGGTCTGGAAAATTTCCGTTGCATCGGTGATGCGAATCTTCCCTTCCTTGAGCGCGTGTTTTAACACAATGTAAGAATACGGATACTGAAAAAGGTGAGAGGCCTCGAGGATGAGATAGCCGCCATTCGCGAGGTGAAAGTCCCCCGGCTTGATCATGGTAAAGTCGGTCATCAGCATCCCGAACTGCGCCTGTCGTTCTATTTTCCCCATCAGTTTCTGAAAGGTCGGCCGGCCTTCCATGACAACCGGCGCGCCTTCCTTGTCCGAATTGTCTACCATCAAGTTTACCGAATAGCGTTCGAAAATTTGTTTTTTTCTGTCCGGCATAAATCGCTGCAGAGGGTTCTGCTGTCCCTGTTGAGATGATTCTGTAAACTCCGAGGCGTTTTCTGCGACATCCTCCTTGATTGCATCGATGAAGTCGATAACTTCGTCATAATCGCTGTATTTCTCTTTCAAATCGTCTATATAGTGCTCTATCGCGAAGAGAATCGTATTCTTCTCAAGGTCCTGTACCTGATCTTTCGTTTCCGCTTCTTGGTTGCGGATTTTTCGGAGGGCGCTCTGCAGTTT
>CAYWIK010000044.1:0-17015 GCA_964458315.1 uncultured Spirochaetales bacterium
AAAGGTGAAATTGTCGGACTGGCGGGGCTTATCGGGGCGGGAAGAACAGAACTTGCTAAACTCATTATTGGAGCAGTTAAAAAAACGAACGGGGAAATATTTTTAGACGGGGAAAGAAAAATTATTGCTGCGCCTCAAGATGCGGTGAAGGCAAATATCGCATATCTTCCGGAGGACAGAAAAAACCTTGCCCTGGTTCTTCCCATGACGACCCGGGAAAATATCACTTTGAGTATCCATCCGAAACTTCTATCGATATTCCGTCTTATAAAAGGCAAAAAAGAACACGATATTGTAGAAAAATATATAGCCGAACTTAATATAAAGGTTTTTTCCTGTGAGCAAATTGTCGAGACCTTGTCCGGAGGCAATCAGCAAAAAGTTGTGATCGCCAAGGCACTCGCTATTCTCCCAAGTTTTCTGATCCTCGATGAGCCTACCAGAGGAATAGACGTCGGCGCAAAAGCGGAAGTGCATCGTATCATTGCTGAGTTGGCGGACCAGGGCGTTTCTATTCTTGTCATTTCCTCGGAACTTCCCGAAATTATCCATCTATCGGACAGGATTCTGGTTATGTGCCGGGGACGAATTACTGCTGAATACCAAAGAGCAGATGCAAAGCCGGAACAAATAATGAAGTCGGCCATCGGGATCACGGATTAGGCGCGAAATTAATCGCCAGCATAAACTAAAAAAATAATTTTTTTTCATATATAAAAAATTCTTGACGGGTGAACATTTATGCGGTATGATGCTAGATACGTTGAACAAAGGTGTAATGAAGACAATTTTGTGAAAGGAGGGAAGGAAACGATACAATAGCAGAGAAGGGAAGGAATAAGGGTGGAGTAAATTGATTAATTGATATAAACAGGAGGAATAAAATGAAAAAAATTTTGTTAATATTGGTCATTGTAGTTATAGCCGGTACAATGGCATTCGCCGGAGGCGGGAAGGAAGAAAAAGAGGACCAGGTAAAAATTGCTTTTTTTGTATCTGAACTCAGTAATGTGTTCCATCAGGCCCAGTACGCGGAAGCGAAAAGATACGCCCTGGAGAAATACAATGCTGTTGTATATGCCTTTGACGGTAAATCCGATAGCAACGTCATGACCCAGAATATCGATCAGGTGGTTGCCCAGGGAATGGACATGGCGACCATGCAGATTTGGGACGCGGAAGCAGCGAAACCGGGCGTCTTGGATGCCCTGGACAAGGGAATTATCATGGCATCCTTCTTCAGCCCATTGGCGGATACAGGCATTCCGGTCGTAAGAAATGATGAAGCCGGTATTTCTTTCGAAATGGGCGCCGAGATGGCCAAACAGTGGAAAAAAGCGCACCCGGACAAGCCGATTGTTATGGTGCAGCTCGGCTGGCCGAACCACACCGAGGTAAAATCAGGACGGACCGATCCCTTCGTAGAGGGTGTACGGTCTGTGGAGCCCTCCGCAAAAGATTTGGGCTGCCTCGATGCAAGCAAAGGTCCTGATACGGCAAAACAGATCATTCTTGATCTCACCACCCAGCATCCCGAAGTTAATCTTATCTATTCCGAAGCATCAAATCTTACCGTAGGAACGATGGCAGGATTGACTCAGGCCGGGAGAGGAAAGATGGACAACGGGACGCCCCTTACAGAAATCGTATGCAGTGTAGACTTTGATGAAGTCGAGATGAAGCAGGTCTACGATCCGAACAGTTCCTTAAAACTCTCCATGGGGCTGCCGCCGATCGAAACCAGCAGAAAGAGGATCGATAACCTTTTCGCCATCAAAAATGGTGAGATTGATCAAGTTTCACACCCCGCGGAAGAAGATTTTGCGAAGGCGTATAACATCTCTTATTGGACCATGTCCAGGGATGAAGCAGCAGAATGGCTGAACAGACAATTCGGGACTGACGTAAAATAATAAAAAGGGTATATAATTATCTATAAATCGGCGGGGGGAATAGAACACTGTTCCTCCCGTTAACTTTTTAAACAGAGTGTGAGTATATGGATGAAAATGTTCTGGAAATCAAAAATTTAATAAAAGACTTCCCGAGTGTACGGGCGGTCAATGAGGTAAGTTTTGTTATTAAACGAAACACCGTTCACTGCCTCGTAGGGGAAAACGGAGCGGGGAAATCTACCCTGATCAAGATACTTACAGGCGCTCTGCAGCGCACCGCTGGTACAATTCTTTTAAATGGCGAAGAATATTTTGCCCATACTCCCAAAGAAGCAAAACAGAAGGGAATCAGCACTCTTTTTCAGGAGCTCAATGTAGTAGACCAGTTGACTGTCGAGGAAAACCTTACCTTGGGAATGGAAGATACTACGCTCGGTTTTCTGCGAAAAACAGACAAAATTAAAAAGATAGTAAGTGTCTTAAAAGACCTTGAACCCTCCGTTAATCCGAACCAGGCGGTTTCTTCCTTAAGCGTTGCGCAAAAGCAAATTGTTGAAATAGCAAGGGCTGTTGCAACCGATGCTGAGATTATTATCATGGATGAACCCACCGCCGCTCTTACCGAAGGTGAAATAAAACGACTGTTTGAGATTGTAAGAAGACTAAAGGAAAATAATGTGACCGTAATTTATATTTCCCACCGGCTCGATGAAATTTTCGAGATAGGGGATTATGTAACGGTCATGCGCGATGGAAAACATATCGGTACGAAACCGGTTTCCGAAGTAAATGAGCGGGCAGAGCTTATACAAATGATGATAGGGAAAACGGTTTTCGAAGTGTACGCTCCGAAGGATAGTTTATCGGACGAGAAGATACTCGAAGTAAAAAATCTTACCAACCATAAACTTGACAATATTTCCTTCGAAATAAACAAAGGTGAAATCGCCGGATTTTACGGGCTGATGGGAGCGGGGAAAACTGAACTCGCCCGCGCCGTTTACGGTGTAGATGATTACGAAGGAGAAATCATTTTTAAAGGGAAAAAACTCGAACATTCTCCCCATGGAGCAATTGAAGCGGGAATTGCTTTAGTGCCCGAAGAAAGAAGGACGCAGGGACTTTTTACTATTTTAACGGTCAGGGGAAATGTTCCGGTTATGAATATGAAAGAGATTTCTAAGAACGGGTTTATAAATACCTCGAAGGAAAAACAGGTCACCCTGGAATATATCGATAAACTGAGTATTGCGACCAGCGGTACGGAAAAAGAAGTTTCTAAATTGTCAGGCGGCAATCAGCAGAAGGTTGTTTTTGCGAAGTGTTTGTTTGCAGACAGCGATCTCCTCATGCTCGACGAACCGACCAGGGGCATCGATGTCGGCGCAAAGAGCGAAATTTATCAGATTATTCGCCAACTGTCTGATGAGGGAAAATCGATCATGATTTTTTCTTCTGAATTGCCCGAGGTCGTTAACATCTGCGATACTATCTACCTTCTCTATGAGGGCCGTAAAAAAGCGAGAATGGAGAACGGTGTCGATATCGACAGTGAAAAAATCATACATATTGTTACTGGTGGAGAGTGAAGGTGGAAATAAAAAGAAACGAAAAAAAGATTACCGGCAGCAAAATGAGCAACGAGTTATTTATAAGTTTGTTTATGATTTGCGTTTTAGTCGTTCTATTCGGCATTGCTTGTTTGATTGTCCCCAACTTTTATTTGCCCCAGAATATCCTCAATCTTGTCACCAACAACTGGTATATCATTATTCTCGGTATCGGTGTGACATTCCTGCTGACAACGGGAAACTTTGATATGTCTGTCGGAGGCGTCATTGCAATGACCGGGGTCCTGCTTGTGTTTTTCTCACAAGCGAGAAACGTTTCGCAAAACCAGCTGGCCAACGGCCTGGGGCTGCCGTATGGAGTCGCAATTGCTCTGGCACTGATCGGCGCACTTGCTGTCGGCGGAATAAATGCTTTTTTTATTGCAAGGCTGAAGGTGCCTTCTATTATTGTAACGTTAGGGACCATGATGGTTGCCAGAGGGGTTGCGAAAGTCGTTACCCTCGGAGCGCAGCGCAACACGAGTCTTCCCGATGTGTTCGGTGTTATAGGGAACGCGTCTATAAAAGGGACCTCGATAAAAATATCTGTTTTAATCATGGCCTTTCTGGTCATTGCGGCGGTGGTTACAGAGAAAACCACCATATTCGGCAGACGGACATATTTAATCGGCGCAAACTCTTTTGCCGCCAAATTATCCGGTGTTAAAGTAGGCAGACACCTCACTTCGCTCTATTTGATAAGCGCCCTCCTCGCGGGTATTACAGGTATTCTCCTGGCTTCCGAATTTAAAGCAGGTGTTTCGGGCCGGGCTACGGGATACGAGTTCGATGCCCTTGTTATTACCCTGCTGGGGGGAACGAGTATTGCAGGCGGTTTTGGCTCCGTATTGGGGACGGTAGTCGGCGCACTCATTTTGGCGGTGGTGACCTCTGCGGCCACGGGGCTTCTCCTGTCGCCGGACTGGCAGTTTTTTCTAAAAGGGGTTGTAACCTTTCTCGCGATTTTGGCCCAGCGGTTCGCTTTGGACAGAAGGAGAGGTTAATACGATGAAAAACCAAATAACGGCGGATAAGTGGAAAGCCACAGTTAAGAATATCTATATTTACATTGTACTTCTTTTAATTGTCCTCGTCTTTAGTTTGGTAAAGCTGGATAGAGTCTCTTTTTTTGGGCGCGGCCATTTCTTTAGTCCGGACAGCCTTATCAATCTTTTCCGAAGCGCCGCACCGATCATGACCTTGAGCGGCGCCTTCACTCTCCTCATGATCTCCGGCAATATCGATTTATCGGTAGGAAGCGCAATGAGTTTAAGCGCCGTAATTTTCGCGCTCCTGATCTTAAACGGATTCGCTTTTCTGCCTGCATTAATAATCACCCTTTTATTAGGGGTCGGCTGCGGGGCCCTCAACGGTCTTCTTGTAATGAAATTACGGATCACGCCGGTAATAGCGACACTCGTCACGTTGAATTTGTTTAAAGGCATTGCTTTATTGATTGTACCGGACGGTCTTTCTGCTATTAAGGGCAGCGCCGAGAGACCTATGCCCGCATGGATAAACGACTACGCCCGTAAGGATGTATTCTTAGGCCTGCCCCTGGCATTCTATATCGCAATTCTCGTGATTGTACTGTTAGTCATTGTTCAAAGGAAAACCATACTTGGAAAGTATGCCGCGGCAGTAGGGGGAAACCGCACCGCCGCCGAATTGTCCGGAATCAACGCCGTACGGATCGGCTGGATTCTTTATATCATGGTAGGATTATTCGCGGCTCTCGCGGGTATAGCCCGGGCGAGCTACATGTCCTTAGGCGATCCTCTTTCCGGTGACGGGATGGAACTCAACTGCATCATCGCCGTACTCCTCGGCGGGACCGCCTTTACCGGAGGCGAAGGCTCGGTGCTCAAAACGATTATCGGCGCCCTTATTATCATGTGCGTAACCATCGGCCTCATGACGGTTGTGCAGCCTTATTGGCAGATGGTGGCCAAGGGGAGTGTGCTCATCTTTGCCGTCGCGCTCAATCATTTACTGATACGCGAGAAGCCCGGCACATATAAAAAGGCCGCCCGGGCATAACGGACGGCCCTCGATTTAGTTCCGGCAGCACCGGCAGCCCAGTCCTTGTCAGCCCGGCCCCCGTCAATCCAGAGAAGAGAGCAGTTTTTCCAGTTCTGTGTCGTCTATTCCGTACGAATGTTCCGGGCCGGGGAATGTTCCTGTTTCCACTTCCTGCCGAAATTGACTCAAGGATGAGGTAATCTTTTCCGCGATATCCGCGTAAACTTTAAGAAACCTGGGAGACATCGCTTTGAAAATCCCCAGCATGTCTTCAGTCACTAAAGCCTGTCCGTCGCACCCTTTTCCCGAACCGATGCTGATGGCCGGGACGTCTAAGGCGCGGGAGATGATCGTCCCGATGCGGTCCGGAAGGCATTCGAGAATCAGGGCGAAGGCGCCCCTTCGTTCCATCTCCAGGGCGTCGTCAAGGAGTTCTTTTGCCTCTCCCGCCGTTTTCCCCGGCAGCTTGATGTAGCCGCTGCGCGAAATACCTTGTTTCGTGACGCCGATGTGACCGAGAACCGGTATGCCGTTGTACACCAGCGCTTCAATGATTCCGCCGTCCTTCCGTGTCCCTTCGAGATGGACCGCCTGGGCGCCTCCCTCTTTAACTACCCGGGTCGCGTTTTTAACCGCGTCATCGATCGTCGAATAGGAGCCGAAGGGGAGGGTCGTGATCACGAGGCAATTCCCGGCGCCGTTGGCTACCGCCCTGGTGTGATAGATCATCTCGTCTACAGTCACTGAGAATGCTTCCGGTTTGCCGTTGCCTATCGTCCCCACCGCATCGCTTACCAGGATCGCGTCCACCCCCGCGGCCTCGATAAACGAGGCCATCGGGCTGTCGTAGGCGGTAAGAAGGGTTATTTTTTCTCCTTTGCGTTTCTTTTTCTGTAATGATGATAAACTTGCCATACTGTTTCTATCTTACTCTACCGGTTCCGGAAGTATCGGTTCCAGTTCCAGATGGGGGCTTGGAAGGATGCGCAGGGAAATAACCTCTCCAACCCGCCGCGCCGCCTTTCCTCCTGCTTCCAGCGCCGTTCGTACCGCGCCGACATCGCCTCGGACCATAACGGTCATATATCCTCCGCCTATAGCCCTGCGTCCCAGCAGGGTAACCCTGGCGGATTTCACCATTGCATCCGCCGCTTCGATACAAGATACGAGACCTTTTGTTTCGATCATGCCGAGGGCCCTTAAAGAGGGATCCGATTCGCCCATATCTGCTTTTATTCCTTTGGTTTCTGTCGCTTTAGCCATATTTTATCTCCTCCTGACTATCTCTTGATAAATGTTGATTCGCCCCCGTAATGGAGGGAGTCGAGTATTCCAACCACCGCTGCATCGGCCGCGCTTTCGAAGCTCCCTGCGGCGGCCCGGGCGGAAGAACCCTGTGTTACAAAAACAAGCTCTCCTTCTCCCGCGCCGACCAGGTCGACGGCGAGAAACGGAACTCCCGTTTCCTTGCCCGTCTGGTCTGCAGGAGTAACGAGCAGGAGCTTAGTATTTGCAAGGCTGTCCTGCTTAAGGGTCGAAACTGCCGTGCCGTTTACTTTTCCAATAATCATACTTCTCCTCCTCTACTTGTTCCGTCTAATAGCGTCAACAGCCCGGTCAACGAAAGAATCGGACGATGGGCCGCTGTTTGCGGTCCGGGCGGTGTTTCCCCTGTTCGCCGGGCCGCTTCCGGAGGGCCTGCCCCAGATTGACCAGATGATGTCCCGCATCTGTTTTGCCGCCGCTCGGGGATCGGGTGCTTGGTGGATTGACCGGCCTGCAATGAAAACCGAGACGTCGAGGCCCGCAAAGAATGGGATCAGCTCCGGTGTCAGGCCTCCGGTAATTGTTACGTTATAGCCCATGTCGATGATTTCCTGGATTGACTCTCTGTCCGACTCCTGCCACTCTCTTCCCGCCGCCTGGGCGTCCCATTCCCGGTGATACACCAGGTTTTTAACGCCGATTTCCTTCCACTCCCGGGCCATGCCGAGAATATCGCGCACCCCGGTGCACTCCATGACGATTTCTTTCCCCGGCCGCTGATTTGCCACCTTCAACGCCTCTTTTACCGTGGCAATCGTTGCTCCGCCGATAATTGAAACAAAATCGGCTCCCGCGTCGAATGCAAGCTGGGCTTCCAGACCGCCCACATCGGGTGTTTTGAAATCCGCTAGCACATATTTGTCCGGACAGACTTCGCGGATAGCCTTGACCCCTTCTACGCCGGCTACCTTAATAAGGGGAGTGCCGATTTCGATAATGTCTACAAATTCCTGTACCTTGACCGCCGTCGCTACCGCCGGAGGTACAGAAATGAAATCAAGGGCAAGTTGGAGCATCGGCACTTTCCCGCTCCTTGAAGGGTTCGTTTCTATGGGCGGAGAAGACGCGGGTCGTCCCGGGACCGGTCCCTGTTGTCTCGGCTCTGTCTGCCCGGATGCGCCTCTTCCCCTGCTGTTTTCTTCTACAACCGGTATACCGTGTAGACGAAGCAGGTCCCGGGCCGGTCCGGTTATGGTGGTGTTTTCATCGATTACCAGCTGCGTTATGCCGCGGCTTATAAAATCCTCGATGTCCTGCACCGAATAAAATGTTCTCATGATCGGACCTCCTTTATCTCGTTCGACCCTGCAGACTCTCGATTGCCGTAACTACAGCCTCCCTGGCCACTTTTATGGTTGATTCGGTCCCTGCCAACAGCAGCCGGCCGAACCGGCCGGACGGGGAATAGTTTACCAGTGTTACATCCGCCGCTTTCTCAGCTTCGTTGGCCGCGACCATTACATAGGCGGACGGCGTAACCTCGACAACGCACAATGTCTGCCCTTTGAGGAGCAGGCTGCCTCGCGAACTGCTGTTGATCAGCTGTACCTCGTAGGGATTAACGTTCGTGACGGTTTTCACTTCCACTACCGTGGGCTTTATTCGGTCGTTTTCAGCGAGCCCGAACTTGGACAGTGCTTCCTGTCCGGCAGTGATCACGTCTTCCTGAAAAGCCCCGTGAATTTCAAATGTGCCGAATTCCCTTTCTACCCGGAGAAGCCCGGGACGTACATCCGTGGTTTTCAGCGCGGCATCCAATACTTCATAAACATCGCTTGCCGGCGCCAGCTCGACGATGAGTTCAGCATTGCCTTCAACCGGCACGTCCCCGGTCATATAAGTCCCGGTTAAAGCGGCGAATTGCGGCTGCATCGAGTCAATGAGTACGTACGTTCTTAGTTCCATACAAATTTACCTCCTTAATCAGTCCGCAAGCGCCCGAATGACTTTTGTTTCACCCTGATGGATAATCCCTTCGGTCGCTTTATGCGGTTTTGCGATTACATGGGTGGACACCAATTCTCCGGCGCGTTTCGCCGCTGTTACTCCCGCATCGATTGCGGAGTTGACCGCTCCTACTTCACCTCGAATCATGGTCGTTACAAATCCACCGCCGATTTCCTCTTGGCAGAGAAGCCGCACATGAGCGACTTTCCGCATTGCATCAGCCGCCTCGATAGCGGCGACGAGCCCTCTGGTTTCGATCATCCCGAGGGCGTTTTCGGAAATAGTTTCATTTGCCATCTTTTGTACTCCTTCTATTTACATTGAGAATTCACAAATGTGAAGAAACTTCACATAATTGCATCGTATGATAAAACCGGCCTTTTGTCAAGAAATTATGAATATTTTCCCGTTGACAGGAGGGATGAAAAAAGTTAATTTATCACCAACGTGAAAAACAATCACAAAAGTGAATTTTTATGAATTATGCAGGGGGGCGAACATGGCTGAAGAACGTGAAGACAGGCGGATGTTTCTTGCCCGGGTTGCTTCATTGTACTATGAGGCAGGTAAAAATCAACAGCAAATCGCCGATTCTTGCGGAGTCTCCAGGTCTGCCGTGTCCCGTTTCCTTACCGAGGCCAGGGAATTAGGTATTGTAGAAATTACCGTTCACTACCCCTGGCGGACGAACGCAAAACTGGAAGATTCGATTCGAGAGCGGTTCAACCTCAAGGGGATTCGTGTGCTCGTCAGCGGGGAACGCAGTTATGAAGAGATGCTGCAGGGTCTCGGGACCTTGGCTGCGGATGAACTGGAATTGCTTCTTGGCCCGGAGTCGGTTATAGGGATTGCCTGGGGTACCGCCCTCTATCAGGTAATACGGTTTGTCCGTCCCCACCGGTACCCTTCCCTCGAAGTCGTGCAGATGATCGGTGCGACCGGATCTCAGCAGAAACTCAATACCGACGGGCCGATACTTGCGCAGCTGTTGGCCGAACGTCTCGGCGGATTTTACCGCCATCTCCACGCTCCCCTTATTCTCGAATCAAAAGAGGTCCATCAGGCGTTGCTGCAGGACCGGAGCATTCGTGAAACGTTGAAACGGGCTGAAAATGCCGATATTGCCCTGATCGGAATCGGATCTACCCGGCCGGAGCTTTACAGTATTCTGCGTGCGGGATATGTCACTGAAGAAGAGACAAACCGGATCCGTGAACAAGGGGCTGTCGGGGACATCTGCGGCCAGCATTTCGATATTGACGGAAAAAAGATTGATGTAGATATTAGCAGCAGGGCTGTAGCCGTCAGCCTGGAGGCATTGCAGAAAATACCGGTCATTCTTGGAGTGGCAGGGGGAGAAGAGAAGGGGGATACGATCCTTGCAGCCTTAAGGGGCGGGCATGTTAATTATCTTATCACAGATGAAACTGCCGCCCGGTGGATTACCGCCCATGCGGGCAAAAAGGAGTATGCAAATGACATCGTATAAAGACTTTACCTTCGGACTCTATGAAAAAGCGCTGCCTGCGCATTTAAGCTGGAAGCAGCGGCTTTTACAGGCACGAGAAGCCGGATATGATTTTGTTGAAATTTCCATTGATGAAAGCGATGAACGGTTGGCGCGGCTTGATTGGGACCGGAGGGAGAAGCGGAAATTCCTGTCCGCCATAGAAGAAACAGGCACGATTATTCCAACCATGTGTTTGAGCGGACACCGACGTTATCCTATTGGGAGCGTGTATACGGATATTAGAGAAAAAGGAATGGAATTGATGGAGAAGGCGATACGGTTTGCCTCGGAAACGGGAATTCGTATCGTGCAGCTGGCGGGATACGATGCTTGGTATGACGAGCCGAGTACAAAAGTGACTGCGGCTAATTTTCTCAAGAATTTAAAAAAAGCCGTGGTCTGTGCCAGCCGGCTGGGGGTGACCCTGGCGATCGAGTCGATGGGAATCGAGTTTATGGATTCCCTTGAAAAGGTTATGTACTATGTTCATAAATTTAATACCCCGTATTTACAAGCTTACCCGGATATTGGGAATTTGGGCGCCATGAACAAAGATATCCGAAAAGAATTCGATTTTGCACAGGGGCATATCGTCGGCATCCATATTAAGGATACAGTCGAAGGGGTAGTCCGGCGCATACCCTTTGGTGAAGGGCGGGTCGATTTTCTCGAAGCTTTTCGGGTAATACGGGATTCCGGATTTGTCGGCCCGGTGCTGATCGAGATGTGGGCGGACGAAAAAGACAATTCCTTTGAGGAGGTTAAAGCCGCGAAGGAATTCATTCTCGATCGGATGGAAACCGTTTGGAGCGAGTCCGATTGAACATATTTATTTTAATAGTGAAAAAAAATTTTTTATTTGAAAAAAATATGATGCTATGATATTATTTTTGTGGAGGGATAGTCATGAAAACCGTGAATACCGAAAATATTGCCGCCCTCGGACTGGAATGCGGCGAAGCGCCTGTTTGGGTCCCTGAAAAGAAAAAGTTCTATTTTGTCGATACAGAACAGAGATTTTTATACAGCTATTCTGCTGAAACCGGAAAGATACGTACATATCCTGTTCCCTTCCAGTTTCAGTGCATTGCCCGGCGAAAAAAGGGGGGATGGATCGGCACTGTTGTCCGCGGGGCCGCGTTGTGGGACCCGGATGAGGGGAGCTGCAGGTTTCTCGGAAATCCCGAAGAAGGGAAAAGCAGCATGCTGGTAAACGACGGAACCGTGACGCCGGCCGGAGAATTCGTGTTCGGCACATATGATGTAGAAAACTTGGAGGAGCCGAAGGGCAACCTTTTTCTCATGGATGAAGATTTTCACATGCATCTCTTGGAACCCGGATTCGCCGTGCCGAACGGCATGGCCTTTGGGCCTGACGGGAAGAGCTTTTATATTTCCGAGCAGTTTGCGAGCAGGGTCTTGAGGTTTGAGTGGGACCCAAAATCGAAAAAGCTGACAAACCGTGAGGTATTTGCGGAATTTACGGAAGAACAAGGAATGCCGGACGGCTTGATTATAGATGATGAAGGATTTATTTGGGTGGCCCATTGGCAGGGTTGGAGGGTGACTCGTTTTAATCCTGCCGGCGGAATCGACCTCGAGATTCCGCTGCCCGTGACAACGGCTACCTGTATGGTATTTGCAGGGAAGAACCTGGACGAATTGTATATTACTACTGCAAAAAAATGTGTTGAAGATGCGGATATGAAGAGAGGCCCTGAAGCAGGCGACCTATTCAAGGCGGCTCCCGGCTGCAGGGGCAGACTCGAGAATCTGTTTATCGGATAATAATAAATGTGGAGAATCTAAATGGCTGATGACGATCGCTATATAATCCCGAGCGTTGATCGTACTTTCAGCGTTATGGAATTCCTTGCACGAGAACCGGAGGGGAAAAACATAACCGATATAGCGGAAGAACTCAATCTTTCTAAGAACAGTGTGTTCAGGATTCTGAAAACTTTGACCCTCAAGGGTTACGTAGAGGAATACAAAAGGCTGTACCGGCTGGGGAGCAAACTTTTTCAGCTCAGTACCACGGCCATCGGCGAGGCAAGCCTTATCGAGAAAGCGTTAAGTTATATGCGCAACCTGCGGGATGATGTAGGCGAAACGGTCCTCCTCGGTAAGCGCATGGGCGTTTCAGGGATCATATTGGAACAGGTGCCCGGCCGTTTTCCCATCAAAGTCATGGTGGAAGTCGGCTTCCATTTTCCTCTCCACTGCTCCGCTCCGGGAAAGGCGGTCCTCGCAAATCTTCCTAAAGAGGAACGGGAGAGTGTATTGGGAAAGATTGAATACGAAAAGTTTACCGAGCGGACCGCGACGTCGAAAGAGGCTTTGGCTTCCGGTTTTGATGATATTCTTGCAGTAGGATATGCAGTCGATAATGAGGAAGAAATAATCGGCGTTACCTGCGTCGCGTGCCCCCTTTTTAACGGGTGGGGATATCCGGTTGCAGCGCTCTGGGTTACCGGTCCTACGGCACGTTTGTCTGAGGACAATTTTGCCGAAGTGGGCAACGTTGTCGGCAGATATGCGGCGCTTATTTCATCAACTCTTGGGTATGGGTCACAGTAGAAGGGAGGCAAGGCATGGCTGATTATCTTCTCGGCATTGATAACGGCGGTACGATCACGAAGGCGGCGCTTTATACTCCCGAGGGAGAAGAAGCTGCGATTGTGAGTGAGAAGACCGAACTCATCATGCCCCGGCCGGGATATACGGAACGCGATATGGATTCCTTTTGGGCCGCTAACTGCCGCTCTATCAGACGGGTAATCGAAAAAGCAGGAATCAAAAAAAGCGACATTACCGCTGTCGCGGCCACAGGCCATGGAAACGGACTCTATCTGGTAGGGCACGACCTCGAGCCGGCCGGCAACGGTATTATTTCTACGGACGTACGAGCAGGAGAATATGTCAACCGATGGTACCGGGACGGTACATTTCAGCGGGTACTGCCGAAAACCATGCAGTCAATCTGGGCCGGACAGCCTGTATCCATTCTTGCTTGGATGCTCGACAATACTCCCGAGATCGTAGAAAAAAGCCGTTGGGTCCTCATGTGTAAAGATTATGTTAGACTTAAGTTGACCGGTGAAGTTTTCGGCGAAATTACCGATATGTCCGGGACCAGCCTCATGAGTGTCCGGGATGTGGCATATGATAAGGAAGTGCTCGATGCATTCGGGCTTTCTGCGGTCATCGATAAGCTTCCGGAGGTAAGAAGGTCCGCGGAAATCTGCGGAACCGTTTCCGGGAAAGCGGCTGCTGAAACCGGCCTTGCTGAAGGAACGCCGGTTGCCGGCGGCCTGTTCGATATCAACGCCTGCGCGGTAGCAACAGGCGTGACGAATGAAGACCTCCTCTGTTCGATAGCCGGTACATGGACCATAAATGAGTATATCAGCCGGGAACCGGTAGTTGCCGAGGACCTTTTCATGTGCTCTATTTTCTGTGTCCCGGGATATTGGCTTATTCAGGAATCGAGCGCGACTTCGGCCAGTAACCTCGAGTGGTTCGTTTCCCATTTTATGGCGGACAGCGTAAGCGCCGGCGTAACGAATGTCTATGAGCAATGCAGTCGGCTTGTCGAAAATGTACGGCCTGATGAATGTGATATTATCTTTCTTCCCTTTCTGTATGGAAGCCACGCCGGCTATGACGCGTCCGCGGCGTTTATCGGATTAAATGGTTTCCATACCCGCGCCCATCTGATCAGGGCTTTATATGAAGGTGTCGTTTTTTCGGCCCGGCACCATATCGAAAAACTGGCCCGGTTCCGGACCCTTCCTGAGACGGTACGAGTTTCCGGAGGAGCGGCGAAGTCCGCGGTGTGGATGCAGATGTTTGCGGATATACTGCAGAAGCGGATAGAGATTACCACAAATGACGAACTCGGGACTTTAGGTGCGGCGCTTTGTGCCGGTATCGCCACCGATATATTTCCCTCCTTCCAGGAGGCCGCGGAAAAGATGGTCCGGGTCAAACAGGCATTCGAGCCAAAGCCGGTGAATGCCGAATTATATGACCGCCGGTTTAGCAGGTATGTAAAGACCGTGGAGGCAATGAAGGGAGTGTGGGAGTGTCAATAATAAAAACTAATGGAGGTAATTAATGTACGAGAGTGAAAAAAGAGAAATTATCAACGCGGGTTTGGCGCTTAAGGAGTATAACCTTATTGCTCTCTCGGGTGGTAATGTAAGTATGCGGCTTTCAAATGGACAATTGCTGGTAACGCCTTCAGGAATGGCTTACGACGGCATGGTAGAGGATGACGTTGTGGTTATGGACATCGACGGCAATGTCGTCGAAGGCGGCCGAAGGCCTTCGGTGGACAGTCTTGCACTGCTCCATATTTATAGGAAGATGGACCGGGTCAACGCAATCATACACACCCACCAGGTCTACGCCACCGCAATCAGCCTCGTATTCGACAAAGTTCCTAATGCGGTTACCACCCTGGCAAATGCCTGTGCGGGAGAGGTCAATGTTGCGCCTTTCAGCTCCGCCGCCAGCCTTCAGATGGGAGTGGAAACGGTGGACCATATTGGGGATTCAAATGCGGTCATATTAAAAAATCACGGCGTTATCACCGTCGGCGGGTCGCTCAAAGAAGCGCTCTACGCCGCGGTATATTTGGAAGATGCGGTAAAAACATACTTTGTCGCCAAATCGATGGGCGAACCGACTCTCCTAACGGACGAACAGTTTAAGGAGGCGGTGGAAGTATTCAAAGATTACGGTCAAAAAAAGAAATAGGAGAGTTAAATATGGAAATGAGAAAACTTGGAAAATCAGGAATTCAAGTGTCGGCCCTCTGTCTCGGTACATGGGCAATCGGCGGAGGTCCTTGGTGGGGAGACTCGGATGACGAAGAATCGATTCGGGCGATTAAGGCTTCGGTGGACGGCGGAATCAATTTTATTGACACTGCCCCGGCCTACGGTTTCGGACACAGCGAGAAAGTTGTCGGAAAAGCAGTTAAAAGCATGCGGGACAAAGTGGTTATATCGACAAAGGGCGGACTCTGGTGGAAAGGTAACGAAGGCGAGCTCTTCTTTGAAATGGACGGGAAAAGCGTTCGCCGGTCGCTGCAGCCGAAAACCCTCAGAGTAGAGGTCGAGGACAGCCTTAAACGGCTCGATACCGACTACATCGACCTTTATATTACCCATTGGCAGGAGTTCGGGGACAACCCAACGCCGATCGCCGAAACGATGGGCTTCTTAAACGACCTGAAAAAGGAAGGGAAAATCAGGGCGATCGGCGCCTCAAATACTTCCCTGGAAGACATTCGGGAATACACGAAAAACGGACAGCTCGACGCGATTCAGGAGCGATATACCATGCTGGACCGTCATTTGGAACCCGACTATATCCGACTGTGTGACGAACTTGGGGTGAGCATCATGGGGTATTCCACCCTCGAGCAAGGCCTATTGACAGGCAAGATCGGTATGGAGGATGAGTTCGGCGAGGAAGAATTCCGCAATCAAATTCCCTGGTTCAAGCCGGAGAACAGAAAGCGGGTCCTCGAAATGCTTAAAAAATGGGACGATCTGCTCGAAAAATACAACTGCACCTTGAGTCAGCTGGTAATCGCCTGGACCGCCGCGCAGCCCGGAATAACCTTTCCTCTCATCGGCGCGAGAAAGGAGCGGCACGCTGCTGAAAACGTTAAGGCCGGATCTGTATCTCTAGCCAAAGAAGATCAGGAACGGATACGGAAAGACGTGGAAGCGCTGGGAGCGCCGCTGTAAAAGTTTATAAATTCCATATTCCGCAAATTTAGGCTATCTTATGTATTGATGGTATGATAGAATAAGTGAAACTAAAAAAAAATAAAAAAAAATAAGTTAGAGGAAATAAGATGGCCTTTTTAGCGGAAAGACTCGACAGGATACGCGAGATATTGCTTGAACGGAAAAGTGTCGATGTCGGCACCCTCTGTAAAATGCTCGATGTGAGCGATGTTACTATCCGAAAAGACCTTGAACGGCTGGAAGAGGAAAAATTCTTAAAGAAAATCCACGGCGGCGCAGTATTGGCTGAAGGGGTCGATGAGCGGTATTTCCAAAACAGCGATCTTTTTCCGTATTATGATGAAAAAGTGCGTATCGCAGAAGGCGCGGTCCAGCTTATCGGGAAGTTCGAAAATATATTCATCGGCCCCGGGACGAGCTGTTTTTTGTTTGCTAAAATGTTATTCGGACATAACAATGTCCGGGTGATAACAAACAATATCAATACCTTGAGTATTCTCTACAACGCCGTTAAACAGGTAACGGTTATCGGAGGGCAGATCGGACACCGGGACCAGATGATGTTTTCCTCGGGCTTCGACGGGCTGCACGATTTAGACGGTATTTTTTTGAATAAAGCCATCGTTACCTATAACGGGATTGACCCCGTAGGCGGTTTTACCCTGGATGAAAAGGTTTTGGTGGATATTTATGAAAAAATCTTTTCTATTTCACGGGAGGTCATTGTTCTCGCTTCCGCTAATAAACTCAATCATCACAGTATGTTCCGCTCTGCAGATTTAAGCAGAGCGGATTATCTGATTACAACGGCGGAGCTGTCTGCAGAACTTAAAAGTAAGTTCGAAGACGGTGATGTAAAAATAATCAACGTTTAAGTTACCCCACGTTTTTTGTGTCTTAGCAGATCGAGGGAAACCGCCCCGAGAAGGATAAGCCC
>CAYWIK010000045.1:0-16090 GCA_964458315.1 uncultured Spirochaetales bacterium
TCTCGGCTCAACGGTTTTCAAGACCGCCTCCTTAAACCACTCGGACACCTCTCCTTAAAATACTACTGAAACTACAATATAAAAAGGAGTTGTTCTTTTGTCAATTGTTCCGGGCTTCACTCGCCTTCAACCTTCTCTTCAAGACCGGCGTTTTCGGCTGCTTCGATTAGAACTTTTTCTACCTTTTCCCGGGACACATTATACCCTAAAGAGACATCTCCGGTGGGAACGTACGCAAACAGATCATTTTCAAAAATATTACCCTCGTCCATTAATTATACTATATAAAGAAAACGAAAAATTGTATATTCCAAGGAACCATAGAGTAGGATATAATCGAAAACGTTATGGTCACCGATGTTTCAAAAGAAAAAAAACCGAAATTGTTTCTTCTCTTCGCGCTCCTCACCGGAACCGGCCTCGGCCTGTTCGCCGGTCTCGTTTTTCATCGGCCCTTTTTTACCGTCCTCGCGAGCATCGGAGGGTTTATCGCCGGAATTGTTATATTCAGGCCTAAAAAGAAAAGAAAACGCACGGTCAATGAAGACGTAAAAGAGATATCGAAGGAATACCACGAAACCACGGTAAAAGAGGGGTACGAAAAACTATCAAAACTCCGGGCCCTCGTTATAAAAATCGATAATAAAAGCGTAAAAGAAAAGGCGGATGCCGTCTGCGGCATGATAGAAAAAATTCTCGAAACCGTTAAACGGGATCCGAAAGACTTGAAACCCGCTCGAAGTTTTTTCAACTACTACCTCGATACAACAATGAACATCCTCCTCCAGTACAATGAAATATTTAGGCAAAATATCAGATCTGAAGAGACGGAAGAGGTAATCGAAAAAGTAAAATCGGTCCTCGGAAAATTGGAACAAGCTCTCGAGCAGCAGAGAAAACAGCTTCTGGAAAATAATATTCTTACCCTCGATACTGAATTGGCTGTTTTGGAGAGAACTATCGAAATGGAAGGTCTTGGTAAAAATTTTACAAATACATATCAAACAAAGGAGCGGAATGATGAGTGATATTCTTCCCATGTCAAATGAAGAGACGAATGAAGATTCTAAGGCAATCGTCAAACTCGAAGACCTTTCACCCGCCCAACGGCAGCAGGCGGAATCGATCGCCAATCAAGTAAAAATTGACGACCCGAGCGCTATCACCCAGTTCGGGGTGGGTGCACAGAAAAAAATCGCAGGTTTTGCCGACACGATTTTAAGCGAAATACGGGCAAAGGACGCGGGTTATGTCGGAGAAACATTGACTGACCTCGTTGTTTCTATCAAAGAAGTAGGAGTAGACAAGATTACCGAGAAGGGATACTCAAAGGGGGTCCCGATCCTTAAACGCCTGGTTAAAGCGGTCCGAAAGTTCACCGCCCGTTACAACAAAATGAGCACTCAGATCGAAAAAATTACATCGGAACTCGAAAAGGCGCGGATGAATCTCCTGAAAGACATTACCATGCTCGAAAATCTTTTCAAAAAAAACGAGGAATACCTAGGCGAACTGGACATTTATATAGCCGCGGGACAGATAAAACTCGAAGAGGCGAAAACCAAAATCCTTCCAAAACTCAAGAAGAAAGCGGATGAAACAAACGATCAGGTTGACATCCAAAAACTTCAGGACTTTGCCCAATTCATTAACCGGTTTGAGAAAAAACTCTACGACCTTAAACTGAGCAGGATGGTTTCTCTTCAAACAGGTCCGCAGATACGGCTGATCCAAAACAACAACCAGACCCTGGTGGAAAAAATCCAAAGTTCCATCATGACAACAATCCCCCTTTGGAAAAACCAAATCGTCATCGCCATAAGCCTCTTTCGGCAGCAGAAAGCCCTCGAAGTGCAGCGCCAAGTGACGGACACCACCAACGAACTGCTCCGGAAGAATGCGGAAATGCTCAAACAGGGGTCCATCGAGACGGCCAAAGAATCGGAACGGGGTATTATAGAAATCGAGACCCTGCAAAAAGTGAACAGCGACCTTATCTCTACCATCGAAGAGACCCTTCGGATCCAGAAAGAAGGCCGGGAGAAACGCCTGCAGGCGGAGACAGAATTAAAACACATGGAAGAAGAACTCAAGACGAAACTAAAAGAAGTAGAATCGGGTACCCTTTAAGAGCGTGACTTTTTTCGTTTTATAATGATATCGTAGATTCGTTCCAGATCGTCCATAGAGAAATAGGAAATCTCGAGCTTCCCTCCTTCGAGAGTGCCGCGGACAGAAACCTTTGTCCCGAACAATTCGATCAGCTCTTCTTCGATGCGAAGGAGTTCAGGATTCAGGGACTTTGATTTGAGGTCCTGCACTTTCCCATTTCTTTCGGATGCCGTTCCCGGACGGACGCCGGACAACCCGTTTTGAGCGCCCCCTTCGGCGTCCGCCCGGTTATATTCGAGCGCCGCTTTTTCCGCTTCCCGTACCGAAAGAGCATTATCGACGATTTCCTTAAGGAGCTTTTCCTGTTCAGCCTTACCCGAGACCGCGAGAATCGCCCGGGCGTGACCTGAAGTAATGGTCCCCTGTTGAAGGGCCTCTTGGGCCGGTTTCGGCAGCTTGAGCAGCCGAAGGCTGTTGGCAACGGTGGAGCGCTTTTTCCCTACCCGGTCTGCAAGCTCCTCCTGATTCAGTCCCGCCTGTTTCATGAGCCGGGAATACGCATTCGCTTCTTCTAACGGCGTGAGATTGTCCCGCTGGATATTCTCTATCAAGGCGATTTCGAGGCGCTCCCCTTCCGTAAGTTCTACGGCAAGCACGGGAATTTGTTCGAGTCCGGCAATCCGGGCCGCCCGCAGACGCCGCTCCCCTGCTACCAGCACATATTCTTCGCCTTTTTTCTCTGCAAGGACCGGCTGGATGACCCCTCTTTCCTTGATCGACTCGGCCAGCTCTTGGAGCGTTTCTTCATGAAAGCTGCGTCTCGGCTGCTGCGGGTTCGGTTTAATTTTCTTTATATCAACCTGGACCACACGTTTTGCGAATTCTTCGTCGGCTGCCGGCGTCCCTCGGCGTTCACCCGCCTCCTTTTGGGAAGCATCGTCTTCCCGCTCCTGCTGGGTAAAAAGCAGGGCATCGAGACCTTTTCCTAGTGCTCGCTTAGACACGTTCCAGTACCTCTTTTGCTAATTTTTCGTAGCTCTTTGCCCCGGTGGAATCGGAATCGTACTGATTAATCGGGACCGAATGGGAAGGCGCTTCGGAAAGCCGCACATTCCTGGGAATGATTGTTCTAAACACCTTGTCCCGGAAATAGCCGCTTACCTCCTGCACCACCTCGTTCGCAAGACGTGTGCGGGAATCGTACATGGTAAAGAGTATGCCGCAGATTTCGAGAAAATCATTCAGCCCGCTCTGAATCCGCTTGATGGTTTGCAGCAGCATAGAAAGCCCTTCTAATGCAAAATACTCGCATTGCAGAGGAATAATTACCGAATCCGCCGCAGCCAGTCCGTTTACCGTCAGCAGTCCGAGGGAAGGCGGACAATCAATAAAAAGATAATCCCACTTGTTCTTCTCGTTTTTAAGGGCGTTTTTGAGATAATATTCCCGGCCCTCTTCTCCGATAAGCTCGACATTTGCACCGGTAAGATTGATGCTTGAAGGCACTACATACAGACCTTCAACCGTGGTTTCCTGAATAACGTCGGATATCTTTTTTTTACCGATAATTGCTTCATACACGCCGGAAGTATTGATATCGGCGCCGAGGCTGCTCGACAAATTCGCCTGGGGATCGAAATCGATCAGGAGCACGCGCTTTCCCAACTGGGCGATATACGCGCCGAGATTGACCGCGGAAGTTGTTTTTCCCACTCCTCCCTTTTGATTAGCAAACACAATAAGCTTTCCCATAGCAACCATATACTATACGGAAAGCGTATAAAATGCAAATATTTGAAATCTTGACTTATTATGAGTGTTATTGTATTTTTTTTGTAGGAGTTACATATGTTAAAAGAAAAGGTCCAGCAAGCTATACAAAATGTTCGTCCTTCCCTGCAGGCAGACGGCGGTGATATCGAACTTGTAAGCGTATCCGAAGAAGGCAAAGTTACCGTTCGGTTGACAGGAGCATGCAACGGCTGTCCAATGGCCCAAATGACCCTGAAACAGGGAGTCGAAAGCTACTTAAAAAAAGAAATTCCCGAGGTAAAAGAAGTTGTATCTGCATAGCAGGCAATATAGCAGGCAATTTCCAACCGTTAATAGCTGTTGCTCCGCCCGGGTAACAGCTATTTTTTAATTTTTTGTCCTTTTTATTATGAAAAAATGAAAAAAGTGTATGTAAACTATAATCATATAGAGAATTATAGCCGTTATATAATACAAGTACTAGAATCTGATCCAGGGAACGGGGACATTGACAGAAAATAGACTGCGCCAACTGCTCAAAGCCATACCAAAAACAGAAATCCACCTCCATTTGGAAGGACTAGCCAGTGTCGATACTGTCTGGAATCTCATCAAAAGGCATAATCTAAACATACCGGGGATCACTTCAAAAAAAGAGCTGTCCAAACGTTTTCAAATCACGAGCCTCGACGGATTCATCGATTTATTCATAAATATTATTCAAGAATCTTTTCACGAAGATAAAGATATCCGTCTGCTCATGGAAGATTTACGAAAATATCTCGTAGAAAACAACATCGTATACGCGGAACTTTTTTTTGCTCCCTCAAAATTTCTCATGAATGGATTTTCCTTCGAAAAAATGATCCGGATTTTAGATGATGGAGTGACGGAGATTGAAAAACTTGAAAATCGAAAAGTCCGCTTTATCATCGATGTTTCCCGGACCAGCGGTGTCGAAAACGCCAAAAAAAATCTCGATCTCACAATCAAACATAAAACAAAAAATATCATAGGGATCGGCTTAGGCGGAGCAGAAGTAAAAGGTCCTGCAAAAGAGTATCAAGAGGTATTCACCAGCGCTCAAGAAAACAATCTCTATCTCGTCGCGCATGCGGGAGAAGTGGTCGGCCCGGAATCGATATGGGACGCAATCAATCTTCTCCATGCTTCACGAATCGGTCACGGCATCAGCGCCATTTATGACGAAAAACTGATGGATTATCTAAAAGAACAGCAGATCCCGCTTGAAATATGTCCTACCAGTAACATCTTTACGGGCAAGTATGTAAAAAAACTAGAAGAACACCCGATAAAAGAGTTTTTTAAACGGGGACTTTTTGTAACCGTAAATACCGATGACCCGAGTATTTTCGGGAACAATCTTGTTGAAGAATATATGTCCCTTTTCAAAAAGCAAGTGTTTACCGAAGAGGAACTTTTCCAACTGATTAAAAACAATATCTACGCAACATTCATGTCGAAAAAGGAAAAAGACGCGCTCTGGAAACGGGCGGAAAAAGTTATTTCGGATAATAGTTGTTTCACGTGAAACATTTGACAGCCATGCCGCTGTTCCACCTTACTCTTCGTTTACAACCCTGGCTACTCCGACAAGAAAATCCGGTTTATTAATATTTACTACCCGAACTCCCTGGGCGGCCTTTCCTTGTACCGGAATTTCTTCGAGTCGCAGTTTAAGCGCGATTCCCTGAGAGGTAATGCAAACCAGCTCATCCACTTCCCGAACGGACAAGGCGCCGACAACCTCTCCTGTTCTTTCCGTCGCCTTATAAATAATCTGCCCTTTAGTCGCCCTTCCATGGACGGAAAAGTTTTCGTATTCCACCCGTTTTCCGTAACCGAACTCCGAAACGAGGAGAATCTGCGCGCCCTCTTCCACCCAGAGCACTCCGGCAAGTTCGTCTTCTTTCTGAAGCCGAATTCCCTGTACACCCCTGGAAACCCGGCCGGAAGAACGTACCTGATCTTCACCGAACCGCAAAGCATTCCCGCACCTGGTAATACAGATAATATCGTTGTTCCCGGAGGTAAGGAGCGCCGAAACCAGCCGGTCGCCGCTGTCGAGCTTGATCGCAATAACGCCGTGGGTTTTCGCGTTGATAAAAGCCGATGTGGTCACCTTTTTCACCACTCCCCGCGCAGTTGCCATAAAAATAAAATTCCGCTCGGAAAACGCCTGCAGGCTCACGACCGCGGCTATCTCTTCGTTTTGCGATATGGCAAGGAGGGTCTTTACCTGCTGTCCCCGGGCCGCTTTCGATCCTTCCGGAATCTCGTGCACCTTGATCCAGTACGCCTTGCCTGCGTTGGTAATAAACAGAATATAGTCGTGGGTTGAAGCAACGAAAATCTGCTCGATAAAATCCTCATTTTTTAAGACCGTAGAGACCGATCCCTTTCCTCCCCGTCCCTGGCTCCGGTAGGATGATAAGGGAATCCGCTTGATAAACCCGCGGTTCGAAATAAGAACGACCATGTCCTCCTGCTGAATCAAATCTTCGACATCGATACTGTCAATTTCCTCATGTACAATCTCCGTCTTTCGATCGTCGCCGTATTTCTTTCCAATCTCCTCGGTTTCCTCTTTTACTATGTCTAAGATTTTTTCTTCACTTCCGAGTAAATCCTTAAGATAGGCAATCAGCTTCCGCACTTCCGCTAGTTCATCGATGATCTTCCGGGTTTCTAAACTGGTAAGCTTCTGCAGACGCATATCGAGAATTGCCTGCGCTTGGATCTCCGAGAGTTCGAACCGCTTCATCAACTGGATCCTGGCGGTTTCTACATCCTTAGACTGCTTGATAACCGCAATTACCTCGTCGATGTTGTCGAGGGCGATCTTTAACCCTTCGAGTATATGCTCCCGTTCCTGTGCTTTCCGCAAGTCATACTTGGTACGCCGAATAACCACCTCTTTTCTGTGGTTGATAAAACTGACGATCATTCCCTTGAGATCGAAAAGTCTCGGTTTACCCTCGTCCAATGCCAGGCTGTTGACGTTGAAATTCTGCTGCAACGGCGTATGGGTAAAGAGCTGGTTCAAGACCACCTTCGGTACCACGCTCTTCTTAAGTTCAATTACGATCCGAATGCCGTCCCGGTCCGATTCGTCCCTGAGGTCGGTAATACCGTCGATCTTTTTCGCCTTCACTAAATCGGCGATTTTTACGATAAGGGCCGCCTTATTAACCGCGTAAGGCAGTTCGGTCACGATAATGATATCTTTCCCTTTTTTTGTCGTTTCGAGGACGCAGCGCGCGCGTACGGTTATTCTTCCTCTTCCTGTTTTATAGGCATCGCGGATTCCCCTGGTACCGAAAATAATTCCGCCGGTAGGGAAATCCGGCCCTTGTATGCTGTTTCGAATAATCTCGCCTATGGTGATGGAAGGATTATCGATCACCGCGGAAATAGCGCCGCACACCTCCCGCAGGTTATGGGGAGGAATGTTCGTGGCCATGCCCACGGCAATGCCGCTTCCGCCGTTTGCCAAGAGAAATGGGAATTTTGCCGGAAGAACGAGAGGTTCCTCCATGGTATCATCGTAATTCGGGCCGAAGTCCACGGTCTCTTTTTTTATGTCCGCGAGCATCTCTTCCGCGATCTTTGCCATGCGCGCTTCCGTATACCGCATTGCCGCCGGCGGATCGCTGTCCACGCTTCCGAAGTTTCCCTGTCCTTCAACCGCCGGATACCGGAGGGAAAAAGTCTGGGCAAGCCTAACTAAGGCATCGTAAATTGACTGATCCCCGTGGGGATGAAACTTCCCTAATACATCGCCGACAATTCTTCCGCATTTTTTAAACGGCCGGTCGGAACGCAGTCCCATCTCGCTCATGGAATAGAGAATCCGCCGGTGTACCGGTTTGAGCCCGTCCCGGACATCCGGCAGCGCCCTGCTTATAATAACCGACATAGCATAGGTAAGATATGATTCTTTTATTTCGTCTTCGATAGCTACCGGTATGATTTGCCCTTTTAATTCTTCCACGCCCTAACTCCGTTTATACATCCAGATTTGATACGGACAACGCATTGTCTTCGATAAATTTCTTCCTCGGGGCCACCTGCTCGCCCATCAGGGTGGTAAAAATATCATCCGCTTCCACGGCGTCTTCCAGGCGTACTTGAATAATATTCCGCAATTCCGGATTCATCGTTGTTTCCCACAGCTGGTCCGGATTCATCTCCCCAAGGCCTTTATACCGCTGGAGGGAAACCTTGTCTTCTCCGACCTGCATTTTTTCCAAGACCGCGAGCTTGTCTTTCTCATTATAGGCGTACTCCACCTGTTTACCCCGCACAATTTTATACAACGGCGGCATGGCGATATAAACGTGTCCGCTTTCAATCAGCTCGGTCATGTACCGAAAGAAAAAAGTGAGCAGAAGGGTCCGGATATGGGATCCGTCAACATCCGCGTCAGCCATAATGATGACCTTATGATACCTGAGCTTGGCAACATCGAAATCCTTTCCCGCCCCCGTGCCGAGTGACGAGATGATGGGCTGCAGTTTGTCGTTTGCAAGCACCCGGTCCATCCTCGTTTTTTCAACATTGAGCATTTTCCCCCAAAGCGGGAGAATAGCCTGAAACTGCCGGTCCCTTCCCTGCTTTGCGCTGCCTCCGGCGCTGTCTCCCTCGACAATATATATTTCACTCTTTTCCGGGTCCCGTTCGCTGCAGTCTGCCAGCTTTCCCGGCAAGCCGGTGCTCTCGAGAAAACCCTTCCGTCTGGTAAGCTCACGGGCCTTCCGTGCGGCCTCCCGGGCCTTTGCAGCAGTAATCGCCTTGTCGAGAATTTTCTCGATGACCGCGGGATTCTCTTCAAAATAAGCGGAGAGGTATTCATTGACTAATGACTCGACGATCCCCTTTACTTCCGAGTTGCCTAGTTTCCCCTTGGTCTGTCCCTCGAACTGCGGTTCCTGCATCTTAATCGAGATAACCGCGGTTAGGCCCTCCCGGACATCGTCTCCCGCGAGGTTCTCATCAACTTTCTTCCCGGCCTTCGAACGCTTTAAAAAATCATTCATCGTTCTGGTCAGACCGGACTTAAACCCGACAAGATGGAAACCCCCTTCCCGGGTATTGATATTGTTCACATAGGTAAAGATCGACTCGTTGTATCCCTCGTTGTATTCGATAGCGATCTCTACATTGGTCCCTTCCCGGTCGGCTTCGAAATAGATCGGCTCTTTATGAATCGGCGTTTTGTTTTTATTGAGTTCTTTGATAAACGATTTGATTCCGCCGTCAAAACGAAAGAGCTTTTCCTTTACATTTGGAATGCGCTCGTCGGTGATTTTTATCTCGATTCCCTTATTAAGGAAAGCGAGTTCTCTCAGACGGTTGGACAGAAGGTCGAAGCTGAAATCCACGGAACCGAAAATCTGCGGGTCCGGTTTAAACCGAATAATGGTCCCGTGAAGTTCGCTCTCTCCGACAATACGGATAGGCTCGACCGGCGCTCCCCGATTATAGGTCTGGATATGGATCTTTCCGTCACGATGGACCACGACTTCGCACCATTCCGCTAAAGCGTTTACCACCGACACGCCGACACCGTGGAGACCGCCGGAAACCTTATAGCTGTTCTTGTCAAATTTTCCGCCTGCATGCAGTTTGGTCATCACCACTTCGAGGGCGCTTGCATTTTCCTCTTTATGAAAATCGACGGGTATTCCGCGTCCGTCGTCGGAAACCTTGATTATATTTCCCTTTTCGATGACGATTTCTACATGCGTACAGTATCCGGCAAGGGCCTCGTCGATGCTGTTGTCGACCAGTTCGTACACAAGGTGATGTAATCCGTCCGGCCCGGTGGAACCTATATACATGCCGGGACGTTTCCGAACAGCCTCCAGTCCTTTTAGGACTTGAATTTGTTCAGCTGAGTATGAAGTTGACATGCTTTTTCCTGAATATACAGTGTTGTATAAATATAGCTTTTTACAGATAAAAAGTAAAGCTGCTATGAAGGGTAAAAATCCTGGATTATTCTATGTTTTTCCCTTGCAATCCGGAATTATATTGAGTAGACTGTATGCTAAACCTCAAAAAGAAGCTTCGTAACGGTTGTGGAAACCCTGTGGATATTTTTTCAGGTTTGATTCACGAGTATACTAAAGTATACGAAAGAAAATTCTTTAGTAAAAAATTTTGATTAAGGAATGATAAAATCGGATAAAGTGTTGTATTAAAAGAAATTATTTCTTTATATCAAAGAATAGAGAAATTTAATATTATCGTCTATTCTTGTATATTTACAAACGGAACATTCTTTAATTGTGGATAACTTGTGGGTATTTTGCTGACAACTGGAGAATTTGCATGAACGACAATACATGGGACTACTCTGTTTTTTGGAAAGAGGTTCTCAAGCAGATCCGAGAAGAACTTTCCGAACAGGAGTTCTTTATGTGGTTCAACAATATTCACTACCAGGGCTCGGATGAACAAAAAATTATTCTGACGGTGCCTTCTTCATTCTACAAAGACCAAGTCCGGCAGCGGTATCAATCGTTCATCGAGGAAAAATTACTCGAACTCTCGGGAAACAATATTAAATTAGACCTTACGGTCAACAAAAATCCGATCTCCCATAAACAACCCGATGCCAAAAACAGTAACATTCCCTCAAAAAAGGAAAAAAAATCACACCCCCAGCTCAAACCGGAGTATACCTTCGAGAATTTCGTTATCGGTGAAAATAACTCCTTTGCGGCGAATGCGGCAATCGCCATCGCAAAAAACCCGGGGAAAGCCTACAATCCGTGTCTTATCTACGGCGGAGTCGGTTTAGGAAAGACTCATCTGATCCAGTCGATCGGCCATAGTTCATATATTGACTTCGATAACAGCAAAATCGTTTACATAACCGCGGAGACTTTTACCAACGAGTTTATTCAGTCCCTCCATGGGAAAAGCATGAATAAATTTAAAAACAAGTACCGCTCCGTGGATGTTCTTTTGATAGACGATATTCACTTCTTACAAAAAAAACCGGAAACACAGGAAGAGCTTTTTCACACATTCAATGCCTTGTACGAAGCAAACAAACAGCTGGTCTTTACCTGCGACCGTCCGGTATCGGAATTGAAATATCTTTCAGACCGTCTCAGAAACCGGTTCGAACGGGGGCTTAATGTCGATTTGCAGCCTCCGAACTTCGAGACCCGCTTTGCGATTCTCAAGAAAAAAATTGAAGGGAAAAACGTTGAAATTCCGGACGAAGTCATCGAACTGATCTGCAACAATGTTACCACGAACGTCCGGGATCTGGAATCGGCGTTGACAAAACTGATTGCCTATGCGGATCTGGTGAATAAAAAAATCGACCTTCAGATTGCCCGGCAGCAGCTCAAGGACATGTTTTCCAACCCCCGCCACTCAAACATCACCGTTGAAATGATCCAGCGGGTAGTTGCCGAATATTTCGGCCTCTCTCACAACGACCTGCGGGGACGAAAAAGGACCAAAGCGATTGTCTTTCCAAGACAGATTGCTATGTATATCGTCCGTGAAATGACCGAATACTCGACCACGGAAGTAGGTCTCGAGTTCGGCGGAAGAGACCATACTACGGTCATGCACGCGTGCCAGCGGGTCGAAAACCGAATGAGGGCCGATACGACCATAGAGCCGACGATTCAACATCTTATAAAGACCGTCAAAGAATACGGGACAAAACCGTAAGTTCCTGTTATTCTGTTGTGGATAGAAAGTGAAAAGAAGGAGTATTTGTGGATAATGTGCCTGAACTGTGGAAAACCATGAAGAGTTATACAAAAAATATTTATTTTCCTGAAAACAAAATGGAAGGGTTTTCCACAAACACACAGGGCTTATTACCACTTCTACTAGAATTTATTAATTAATATAAGGAGACTGTAATGAAATTCGTGTGTGATAAGAACGCACTATTTAGGGAAATCGCAATTGCACAGGAAATCATTTCTTCTCGTAATGTTCTTTCCATCCTTTCCAATGTTCTTTTGGAAGTTGAAAACAATTCCCTGACAATCAAGGCAACGGACTTGAAAGTCGGTTTTGAAACAATCATACCGGTGGAAGTACACGAACCGGGAAGTACAACGGTATATTGTGAAAAATATTTAGGAATTCTCCGCTCTCTTCCGGACGGTGATATCGAATTTGAACAGCAGGACGCACGGCTTGTTATTCGGCCCGTTGCAAAGAAAATTGATTTTCAGCTCAAGAGTATTGCTTCCGAAAAATACCCCGAACTCCAGAGCATCGGCGATGAACATTATTTTTCCATTCCTCAGCGGGACATTATCGAGATGATTACCCACACGGTGTTTGCGGTCTCCGATGATGAGACCCGTTATTTTATGAACGGGGTTTATTTCGAAAAAGATGAAGACTCTCTTGTAATGGTTGCCACGGACGGCAGGCGCCTTTCGTATATCAAGAAAACCACTGCGGGACAGATTCCCGATTTTTCACCGGTCATTATTCCTCCTAAAATTTTAGGGCTTGTAAAAAAATTGGCCTCCGGCGAAGGGGAAATCGAGTTGGCGGTTTCGGAAAAATACTTTTTTGTCCGTTTCGATAATCAAAGCATCTTTTCCAATTTGATCGAGGGACAGTTTCCAAACTATCAGCGGGTCATTCCGGAAACTCAGCCTCATTCAATTGTGCTCACTAAAAAAGAAATTACCGACGCTCTTCGGAGGGTTTCGCTTTTAGTCGAACAAAAGTCGAGAAGGATCTATCTTTCAATAAACGAAGATGTGATCCTGCTTAAATCGGAGGAGAGTGAAATCGGAATGGCGAAGGAAGAAATTTCCTGCGAGTTTAAAGGACCGGAAACTAATATCGCCTTGAACTATCTCTATTTAGAGGAACCCCTTCGAGTAATGGAAATGGAAAAGATTGCTATTTTCTTTTCAGAACCTTCAAAGGCGATTACCCTGGTTTCGGAGCCGAAAGAGGATTATTTGCATATTGTCATGCCTATGCAAATTGACTAATGGGATTTACTTCTGTTAGGTTGTGTAACTTCAGAAACCTGACAACGGGAGAGATCGATACATCCTATAAGACGGTGTATCTTGTTGGAGAAAACGGTCAGGGAAAAACTAATTTCTTAGAGGCGGTCTATCTTTTATGTTTTGGCTCCTCTTTTCGTACTAAAAACCAGCGCCTTTTTATTCGGTACGGAGAAAAGGAGATGTCCCTTAGGGGAAAATTTTGTCCCGCCGAAGAGGCTGAACAAGTTCCGGAAGGGCTTACCGTGGAACTTAGGCTTTCCAAAGCCGCCGGAACAGGAAGAACAAAAGAGATCTATGTCGACGGGAAACGGGTGCAGGACCGAAAGGAGCTTATACGAAACGTACCGTGTATTGTTTTTTCTCATGAAGATATTGAGTTTATAAACGGCCCGCCGGAACGGAAGCGATGGTTTTTAAACCAAACAATGAGTATGTTCAATCCTCTGTTTATCGATACCCTTCGGAAGTACAACCGTCTTATCAAAATGCGGAATATGGAACTTAAGGAGCAGGCCGGCGCCGGCCTCGATGTGTATGACCAAAAGCTTGCGGAGCTCGGACTTGAAATGTGCGGTCTTCGGAAGAAAACAGTCTTGGAGTTTAATGAGACTTTTACGGCTATGTATCGTTACATGCAGGGCGGCGACGGCGACCCGGTGGAAATTGTCTATTTCCCCACATGGAAAGGCGCGGAAAAAACGGATGAAGTGCTGCGGATTTTAGCCGAGCGCCGTGAACTGGACCGGGAAGCCGGATTTACTACCAGCGGTCCCCACCGCGACCGTCTTGTTTTTACGTACCAAGGACGCGATTTTGCTCAGACTGCATCTACCGGACAGCTTCGCCTTATGTCTTTGGTTCTTCGTTCCGCGCAAACACGGTTCTTTCATGAAAAGACCGGCAAAGAGCCGGTACTGCTCTTAGATGACGTTCTGTTAGAGCTTGATACCGAGCGGAAGCGGGCCTTTATGGAGGCAATGCCGGCCTATGAGCAGGCGTTTTTTACTTTTCTTCCGGATGAACAGTTTCGAAAAATGTATGAAAGAGAAGAAACAAAGGTATATACTGTACAAGACGGAAAAATATTCTGATGAAGAAAGCCGGCGATATTCTTAAAGTTTTAATGGAAAGAATCGAATCGGAAAAAGGGACGGCGTACCGTCAGTCCGTACAGGTATTTCGGGAATGGGACCGGATTGTCGGAGAAAAGCTTGCGGCGCACAGCACGGTTCGGGATTTGGAAAACGGATTTTTGGTAGTTGACATCGATCATCCCGGATGGCTTCAGCTTCTGCAGATGAAAGAGCGGGAAATTGTGAACAGGATTAGAAAGTTTTATCCCGAATTAGAGTTGAAAGGCTTAAAACTGTATATAAAAACAATTGACAATGCAAAGTAAGAAAACGTATACTGTAACACCTTAACAGGAAAGAAAATAGCCGTTTAATTTTTGAGGAGATTACTATATGAAACGCACATACCAACCTAGCAGGGTAAAACGGAACAGAAAACTCGGTTTCCGGGCCCGGATGAAAACAAAGGGTGGAAGACAGGTTTTGAGCAGAAGAAGGAAAAAGGGAAGAAAGAAGCTTTCCGTTTCCGATGAAAGAAAGCCTTACTAAACAGGAGCGGCTTAAAAAATCGAAAGAGATCCAGCAGGTTTTTTCCAAGGGAAGGAAGGCATCGTGTCCCGGATTACGGCTCTACTGGGTTGAGAATGGTTTGTCATGGAATCGGATTGCTGTAACGTTATCGAAGAAATTCGGAAACGCTGTAACAAGAAATAAAACGAAACGGCACATTCGCGAAATCTATCGCAGGCTGAAAAATGATCTCAACCAGGGATATGATTTTATCGTCCTTGCTTTTCCCAAGGAATACAGCTTTTCCGAGAGAAAACAGCATTTGGTCTACCTCTTTCGTAAAGCTGGTCTGTTCGGGGCATCAGGAGTAATTCATAATGGATAAAAAAACGTTATTGGCAATAGTAATAGCTGTTGTTGTTATCACCGTCGGGTTCTTTATACAGAGCAGAGTCACAAAAACACAGGAGGAAAAGGCAGGAGTTACCGAAACAGCACCGCGGCCGGAAACAGCGGAAAGGGAACCTGCGGAACAGGAACCCGCGGTCCCTCTTCAAATTTCCACCGAATCCGATGAGGTCGAACCGGTAGAGATGGAAGAAGCCCCTGAGGAGCAAAGGGTAACCGTAGAGACGGACCTCTATACCATTGTCTTCTCCACCGAGGGCGGGACGATCGAATCGCTGAAGCTCAAGGAGCACAAGGAGAAAGACGGTTCACCGGTTGATCTCATTTTCAAAGGCGAGTCCGACTTAAACGCGTTCGAGCTCCATTTCGGCGGACCGGAAGTCAAGCCGGTGGATGCCGCGTTTACTTACAATCAGAAAGGAAGGGACACCTTTGTGTTTACCCGGGATTTTCGGGCCCCGTCGGAGGAATACGGCGAAGAGGGTGATATCTTTACCCTTACCAAGCGGTATGTTTTCAAACCGGGGGAATATCTCTTTACCTTAGAGATAAATATCGACAACAGCAAAAATGAGTATCCCAATTTAGAAAAGAACGGTTACGCTTACAGCTTGAGTGTCGGTCCGCAGATCGGTCCGGAATTCGAACAGCTCGACCGGCGGACCGTGGTCCGGAACTATATTTATTACGCCGACGGAAAACAGCAGAATGTGAGGCTCGGACGGGACGGGACCGGATATGTCGATCAACGTGCCATGTGGTACGGTTTGACCGGAAAATATTTCTCTATCATCGCTGTACCCGACGCCACTGACTACAAGGTTTCCTTTTTTCAACTGGCCCTGACGGGATTGCCGGTGGGTTCTCAGATGTATATTTCCCGTTCGCCGATCAAGAGCGCGGACAATACCGATACATTTCGTATCTATGCCGGGCCGAACCTGAAAAATGAAATGTCCCGGTACAACGATCCGAATAAAAACGCTTTCGGGACCCGGGACTTGGACCTGGAAAAAGCGATGCGCTCGAGCAGGATTTTAGGCTGGCTCGAAACTCTTCTGCGATGGATTCTCCAGGGCTGCTACCGGCTGATTCCCAATTACGGGGTGGCGATTATCCTGCTTACCGTCGTCATCAAAATCGTCCTCTTTCCTTTGACCAGAAAGAGTTTCGATTCTACCATCAAAATGC
>CAYWIK010000046.1:0-15874 GCA_964458315.1 uncultured Spirochaetales bacterium
GCCGGCGGGAATATACATTCTTTTCATTTCGGCATATATGCAGGTATACAGTAACGTGGTTCCGGGCAATAATTAGAGAAGAAAGGAGGACCTAGTGCAGACAATGAAAAGGGTTTGCAGAAAATTGCTTTTTACATTATTTTTGCTCGTTTTGCCGTATGTTTCGTTTTCTGTAGAAAACTTTGAAATAAAGCCGCAGACAGGAAGCAGCGGGCTTCTTTCAATTGATTTCCTGCCGGGTGGCAGGTTCGCGGTCCTCGGCGACGATGACCATTATGTGCGGGTCTGGGACATCGAGCTTGGGAAAGAGATCCGGAAATTGTACGGCCACTCGGGTGAAGTAACCTCGGTTGCCGGTTTGGGTGATCTCCGTGCGATTTCCGCCGACCGCGACGGGTCGATAAGGGTTTGGGATGTTGAGGCAGGAAAAGAACTGCGGCATATTGAGAGCGGCTTAGGCGGGATTGAACTCTTAAGAGTATTGCCGGATTCGAAAAGAGTACTCAGCGGCCATGCAGACGGGACCGCGGCGCTCTGGGACCTCGAGTCGGGGAGGATGGTAAGGCTTTTTGCGGGGCACACGGAAAAAATAACAGCAGCGTGCTTCAGCCCTGACGGGAAAACAGTCTGCACCGGCAGCGATGATGGAACCGCCATGGTGTGGGATACGGATTCAGGGAGAGAACTGTATGCCTTCGGGGGCCATCAGTTTTCCGTGTACGCGGTTTGTTTTAGTTTAGACGGCAACAACCTTATAACAACGGGAAACCGTACCGTCTATGTCTGGGACCTGTTGACCGGTGAGAAGTACCGGACCGCGGAAATCGCCGGAGAAGCCGTACAATTCCTTACATATCATCCGCAAAGCGGGAAATTGCTTTATGCCGGAGTTACGGGTATCAATAGTACCGATGATGGGCTCGGTTCCGAGTTTGACCTTCGAAATCCTGATTTTTCGGTCCGGTCGAGCGGTGCATATGCCTTTGATCCGGATACGGACCTTTTTCTCACTATTGACTATGGAAAAGTTCGCGTTATCGAACTAAAAAAAGACGCGAAGGAGCGCGTAATAAAGCTGCGGCATTTCTATGGCTTTTCACCGCTGTTCTCGCCCGTGGAGGACACTTTTATTTTCGGCACCGCCGTGAGTACCGCAAGCTGGGACTTAAACCACTGCTCACCTGGAAAGACCTATGGATATCACAGCAAAGGCGCCGGCTGCTTTCAATATACCTCCGACGGCAAATATGTAGTATCAGGCGGGGACGGCTGGTGGCCTCTTCGAATGTACAACGAGGCGTCGGGAGAGGAGCTCTGGGCGTTCAAAGAAGAGATATACGGCGCGACCGCATTGGATATCACCCCTGATGACACGAACATCGTGACGGGTGATGACGAAGGAAAATTGCGTATCCATAGGTTGGAGGACGGAAAACTCCTTCATGAGCTGGGTGATTACGGAGACTTTATTGCTTCGATTGATGTCTCGCCAAAGGGTGACCTCGCCGTAGCGGCGATGGGAAGCTCCAGGTATGGAGGCGGTAACGGGAAAAGTAAGGGCGCCCTCGTTGTTCTCGACATCAGCAGGGGAGAGATCGAATATCAAATAGAAGGCCACAGAGGGGCAATAAATACCGCCGTGTTTTCGCCTGAGGGAGAGCTAATCATTTCGGGGGGTGAGGACGCGGATATAAGGATTTGGCACGCCGAAACCGGAGAGGCTTCAGGTGTATTTAGCGGACATACAGGTCCGGTGAATACCCTGGCGTTTTCCAAAGACGGAAGTCTCCTTTGGTCCGGAAGCGATGACGGAACCGTACAAGCGCGAGATTTCGCCTCCGGTAGGATTGAGTATATCTACCGTGAAATGGGCGGAAAAATCAAAAGCATCTCCTTTTCAAAAGAAAACCGATACATGCTTTTAGGCGGACCGTCTAAGTTCCGGTGTGTCGATTTGGCTTCCGGACGGGCAGTAAACCTTCTGCCCACTCCCACCGGCGGAAAGTGGATAATATATACGGACGACGGCTATTTCGATTGTTCATCCAACGGATCGGATTTGGTCTCGATCATTTCCGGCATGAATGTGATGGGTGTTGACCAGATTGCGGTTTGGAGGAACCGGCCGGATATCATACTTTCGCGGATCGGTAAGGGAACGGAACAGGAACGTGAGTATTACCGGCGGCAATATAGGAAACGGTTGATTGAACATGGATTAATTCCCCCCGTTGTTTCGAGAGCTCAATTTACGAAACTCCAAAAGGAAATCGGTAGATCAAGCGGATTTGAGCTGCTGTTTAGAAAATGCTACAGAGAAACAGACGGAATCTTCGTTTTTCGGAAAGAGTGTGCCATTGGATACAAAGCAGCTCTTCTCTCTTTCGAAGGTTTCAGCGACTTTGTGGAAGATTATTACATAAACGAAACGGAGCTGCCGACCGCCCGGATTGCCGATATGGAACAATCGGGAAAGCGGATCCGTCTTGAGCTTTTATTGAAATCTCCTAATACCGGTTTAGAGTCCTACAATCTGTTTGTAAATGATGTGCCGCTTTTCGGTTCTTCCGGAAAACCGGTTTCCGGTAAGGATGTGATCCTCTTCGAGTACATTGAGCTTTCGGCAGGTGAGAATAAAATAGAGGTCTCATGTAAAAATAAAGACGGTATCGAGTCGTATCGGGACTATAAAACTGCGGTTTATGAGCGGGAAAGCAGAGGGGATTTATATTTTATCGGGTTCGGTGTTTCTAATTATCGCAATCCCGATCTCAACCTTCTCTATCCTAAAAAAGATGTCCGGAACCTCGAAACAATTTTTCGGGGGATGGATGCAGCTTTTGAGCAGGTACACATTCATACCTTTACAGACGCAAACTGCACAAAAGCGGCAATTTTAGGTGTGAAAAGTGTTCTAAAAAATGCAAAAATCGACGATACGGTGGTCTTGTTTATCTCCGGCCACGGAATCCATGATACCGACCCGCTTTCCACATACTATTTTCTCACGTATGAGACTGTTCTCGATAACATCGCAGGGACTGCGGCGGCGTTCGATTCCATCGAAGAAATACTCGACGGGATAGAGCCGAGGAACAAACTTTTTCTTATGGATACATGCCAGTCCGGCGAGTTTTCTTTGGAGAACCTTTCGAGATATGTACAAGCTGCAAAGGGAAAGGGCTTGCGGCCCCGGACAATTCCTCAGTCGGTGCTGAATACCATTGATAAATCGGCTGAAGGAAAAGGCATTAATACGCTCCGGGATCTCGAGAACGCATTTAATCGGGACAGTTTCATCAACAAAGATTTGTACCGCCGGACCGGAGCTGTTGTATTTTCAAGTTCTCGGGGAAACGAGCTCTCCTATGAACCGGAAAAGTACAATGAAGCGGAAAACGGCTTTTTTACACGAGCTGTTATCGAAAGCCTTCAGGGGTATGCATCGGACAGCATGCCCTACGGCATTATTACTTTTGATGAGATGAAGTCGTATGTGACGGAGGCGGTTTCCCGTAAAACCTACGGCATGCAGAACCCGACGGTGGACAGGGACAATATTTATCTTAATGAAGTATTACAATTCCCGTTTGAGTATAAAGATCTTTTGTTTGATTATACATATAACAGCATCGGCCGTGTTATAATGCAATTCAACCCAGGCTTAGACATCGCTGCGGTCATCAGTAACGGAACAGATTTTCTCCATGTAATCGATTTAGAAACAGGGTACCGGAGGGTATTAGACCTCGGTATCGGCCTAAAGGGTGATGTGGTTCACCATTTAGTATTTTCTTCCGACGGTAAGTATTTGCTTGCGGCAGGCGCCCGGGAGCTCGTTATACTCGATTCGGACACATTGAAAGAGGTCGGAAACTTTCATCAACCTGTGGTTTCGGGCCGTATTGGGCGAATAACAGATGTGCAAGCCGATTTCACGCCTGATAATAGTGGATTTGTCTGGATTGTTGATAAACAAATTACAATTTATCCCGGATTCGACCAAGATACGCATCCAATCCATCTCAGCTCTCCTTCTCGGGTCGTCTCTTTCGATTGTTCACCTGAGGGTGAATATATTGCTTTTTGCAACGACCGCAGCGGAATTTCAGTTGTGGACACAAAAAGCTGGAAGACAGTAAAAACCTTTCGCGGTGAGTTTGCCCGCTTCTCGCCCGATGGAAAGCATCTCCTGGTAAAAGACGGGAAAAAAATTGAACTGTTGGACCGCGAAACGTGGATAAGCGGCTATTCCTTACACGGTGCGGTTGTGGAGGGCAAAGAGTATATCTTCTCCCCCGGGGGTGAATATGTACTTTGTACTCCTAACAGGTTTATCGGCATCGAAAAAGAGGGAGAGAATAACGATGTCATTTTGATAGAGATAGAAACCGGAATTGAAGTAGGAATAATCGAAAGCCGAGAATTTACGGATACTTCCAAGAATCCCAACCGGATCTATGCGCAGTTTATCAATCAAGGACGAAAGGTACTCTACTTTCACGACGGAAACAATCAGCAAAGGGTCGGAGTATGGGATATCGGATCCAAAAAGAAGCGGGAAAGAGATATTTCTTACTGGCCGCATTTGGACGATTTTCAGTTTTCTCCCGAAGGAGAATACGCTATGACCACGGATTCCAGTGACAGGCCCCTTAAAATCTGGAGTGTCCCTTTATTTTGAGCGGGGAGGATTTATGTCGTCAAAAAAAATCAACCTGAAAACGCCATTAATAATTGTGAAGCGCTCAATAGATTCCTCCTGTATGCCGTACATGACGGAGTGATCGTCCAGGACCGGGCCGGCCTTGATTGACACGGGGAAAACCAAAAGATAGGATGAACCCATGAAACGAAATATGAAAAAATTAGCATCGGCCCTGGCAATTTTAATGTTTTTTGGGTCCTTCTCATTTGCCGAGGTCGTGGACAATGCCCTCGCAAGACGGTTTCAGGAAATCTTCCCCGAACTGTCCCAAGGTTATATTGACTTGAACAACAACGGAAAGCTCGACCGGCTCGAAGACATGGACGAACTGGTTCCCGACTCGCGGGTGAAAGACGAAATCATCCAGGTCCAGGAGGTCCTCGATTTTATACGAGAAAACTATCCTTTTTTCATGATGGACGATCTCTTCGCGGTACGGGACGCTTTGGAAAACGCCAAGGGCACCATTCCCGAGCTCATCGGATTGAGTTACAAACGAACCATCGACGAAGTAATCCGCAAAAAAGAGGAGTTGGGCATCGAAGGGATTTATCTCTCTCCCTCGGCGAAAGAGAAAGCCTATGATCGAATGGCCGGGCTGATCGCTACGATGGTCGAAGCGTATAAAAACGAGACCGCAGAGGATGAACGGCGGTTTATCGAGGCCCGGGACGAACTTTTTACCATGATCGAGCAGGGATATCCTATTATCGAAGATATGCCGTCCGAGGACGAGAATGTTCTCGTTTCCGCTCTCATCCAGACAACGATAAACGAACGCGGCTCCAACCCCGAGCGGGTGAAATCCGCAATAAAGACCCTTGGAAAACTGCGGGATCCCTTTGCTGTTCCCTATATTCTTGATTTGATGAAGATTGAAGAATACCAGGTCGCTTGTATCCGCGCCTTAGGGGAGATCGGGAACCAGGAGGCGGAAGAGAAACTAATCGGCCTCCTTGAAGAAGAGAGCAATGTCAGGTTGAGGGAAGCGGCCCTCAAGTCCTTAGGCAGGATCGGCGGAGAAGAGAGCCTCGACCTCCTTGTTACCCTTCTTCCGGAGGTGAAAGGCGCTTCGCCAAAGGAGGAGGCTGCAATTTTACACGCTTTAAGCGGAATGGCGGTACAGGGCGGCAGCGACCGCCGCATTTCTTCCGTATTGACCGATTACATCAATTCGCCGGATCCGGAAATGAGGATCCTCGCGGCAAAGGGTCTGGCTTCATTGCCGAATCAAAACAATATCAACCTCCTCGTAACAGCCCTGCAGAATGAAAAAGACGAAGAGGTAAAGATCGAACTCGTACGATCGATGAGCAAAATCGGAAGCGCGCAGATTGTCAATGTGCTGGTACGGATGCTCCGGGACGACGGGACCTCGTCGAAGCTAAAAAGAGTTGTGCTCGAAGAGCTCGGCACCGTCGCAGAGGGGGTAAGGGCGGTAACAACCGTCCAGGATTTTCTCGGCGATTCGAACCCGGAAGTCAGGGAGGCGGCAAAGAAATGCCTCCTCTCCCTCTACGATTTCAATGCAAAAGCCGTTGCCGGTACAGTCAACCGGACAGCTTTGACCGCTTCGAACCGGCTGCTGCTGACCGAAGCCGCGGCCATTTTAGCGGAACTTGCCGATCCGGATACCTTGAGCGGCTTAATGAATCTCTTATCGAACCCCGACGGCGAGGTCAAGCGGCACGCCACCTGGGCAATCTATCGGATCGGAGTCATTGAAAACAGCCGTATGATTGATAATCTCCTGCAGATGATCTCGAGCGAAACCGAACCGCTTGAGGTACGGATCAATGCGGTCCGGGCCATAGGGCTTGCGAAAAGTCCGACCGACGCGATTGTACAGACCCTTTTGACAACCGCAAAAATGCGGGGTGAAAAATACACGGTCCTTCGGTATTTTGCTATTGAGGCGATTGGTAAGCTGCGTATTGCAGACAGAGAAACTATCGAAACGATGGCGAAGATTGCACTGCGGGAAGATGATAAACTCCTCAAAAAGGCGGTCCTCCGGGCGCTGCGGAGTGCGGGAACGGAGGTCGAGGGAATCGCCGACACCCTTGCTTCTATTTTTCGAAGGGAGGATGATCCGGAAATACTCACTCTCGTGATCGAGGCCCTTGGAGATCTGAAGCAGGAAAACACGCCTGAGCTGGCGGAATCTTTCTTAGAGGAAAACCGTCTGCCGGAATCCAAACGGCGGGTCATGTACGCCCTGGCAGCCTGCGGAACGGAACGGGCGGTGAATCTCATCATTACCCATGCGGCGGATCCGGATGTTTCTGAATTGGCGGTGGAGCTTCTTCAAGGTATGGGAAGCAGGACCATGAAGCCTTTGGTAGAAAAACGGCTTCGCACCGAATCGGATCCCGGAGTGGTTACGGTTTTAGAAGATCTGCAGATGGTGTACGAAACGGCATACTAAACGGACCGGTTAGGGGAGTACCTCTATAACCGTACGCACACGAAGGGAAGAGACCATTTCATCCACCCGATAGTACCGGTTACGGCCGATCATGCTGATCCCGTCTCCATGCCGTTTAGAATTGGAGCCCCAGTCGCTCGGAATCGGATCCTGCACAATAAAATGTTGTTTGTCCGTACTGTATCCTTTTAGCACTACGTAATGGCCGACCGCGTCGGAATAGTATTTCCCGAAAAGGTTTTCCATCGGATCGCCGCGGACGTTGGAAACTCCCCCGGTGTAGAACAGCACGATGACCAGATGCCCGTTATCGAGCATTTCGAAAATATTTTCCTTGCCGCTGATGGGTACCTGCCGGGATTGCACTCCATGTCCAGTCATAATGTTGCGGAGTTCCTGAAAATTGGTCCCTCCGTCTCCGCGGAACCCGATCTGCTGTCTGACGTTGATGACCGGAACGTACTCACCAATTGCCCATGCGATTGCCATAGAAACCGCGGCGGGGCCGCAGTTTCCCAAGGTACCGGTCTGGAACTGGGTCCGGTACCAGTTGAGGGTCGTGGATTCCACGTGGTATGAGTCAACCGGGCTTACAAAAAGATTGACTTTTTTGGTATACCGTTCAGTTTCCAGGGTGAACATAAAAAAACCGGACTTTTTTGCCGCATAGACGAACTGTCCGAGATCATTCGTGCCGAGAAAGTCTATCGCTTCGTCGACATAATCGTAACCGTAGACCTGTGTGATCTGCCCTTCTAAAATAAGCCGGTCCTCGATGCTGTTTAAAGTAAGAAAAGATGTAGAAGGATCTACATAGGTCCCCGGATAGGGAACGTGGATATATACCACATCGGAAACAATTTGCCGGCCGTTTTCGTCCCGGGCGCGCAGGAAAACTTTATAGGTACGGGGCTCGGTAAAGGTGTATCGGATGCGTTTTCCGTATCCTCTGATACCGGAGTCTAAATCCCACTCAAAGTTGGAAAGGGCATGCATATCGGAATGCTGCTCGTCCACCGCCAGTGTTGCAATTACTCCGCTCCCGTCGTATTCCTGATCTACGTTTATTCGAAGTTTTCGCCTCGGAACCGTGCTGCTGTTTTTCTCCTCGATCACAGCAAGCCGGGACGAAGAAACGGCGGCGGAAATCGGTTTTATATCTTTTTCGTTTTCGTAAGAGGGAATTCTGATTTGTTTACCTGCATTGATGGAATGCACATCGGAAATATTGTTATATGCCGCGAGCTTGTAGAGATCGACGTTGTAGGAATAGGCTATTTCCGAAAGGGTTTCCCCTTCTTTGCAGGTATAGATTAGATCTTCGGTGCGGTCTACTTTGTGGGCTCCGGTGCCCAGCTCCCTTTCTTCTTCAGCAGAAATTCCGGAAAGCTTTGACGGTTCAACCGGAATCTCAACCGAAGGGTCCGTATAAGAAACCGATTCTTCGATCTTCGGGCTCACCGAGAGCGCGGCAGCCGGACGTTTGTCCAGCTTGTCGGAAGGAACAATGATCGCTACGAGAATCATACCGATGAGGATTACCATCAGTGCAAATACGGCGATGCGCATTGCTGCCGATTTAATGTTTACGAGCCGGGACAGAAAAAAACGAGGAGAGCTCCGAGGATTTCTCTTCTTCGGCGAGCCGCCTTTTCTCCTCTGTATGTGTTGATGCTGTAATAAACGATCCACCATCTTATTATAATTATCGACTGTTTAAAAAGTCAATAAACCGGTATCTGTTCCCGGTTTTATTGTGAACGCTTGTCTCCGCTGTAGCTCTGCCCTTCCGTGTCTCTGAAGGGAATGAATTTTACCCAGAGCCCGTTATACACGTCCCGTCGAGTCAATACCTCCTTGCCGTTTTCGTCTACGGTTTTTTTCACTTCCATGATGTATTGCCTCGATGGATTTCCCAGTGGGACAACCATTATACCTCCAGGCTTAAGCTGCTTGAGCAGGGGAGGGGGGAGATGGTCGATTGAACAGGTGACGATGATTCGGTCAAAAGGAGCAAACCGTTCCCACCCGAAATATCCGTCGCCGAGTTTTCGTGAAATATTGTCATATTGAGGATATTCCGCCGTAAGTTCTTTGTAAAGGTCGTTGGTTTCAAAGAACAGCGGTTTGATGATCTCAATACTATACACATGATTAGATATGTTTGAAAGAATTGCCGATTGATAACCGGAGCCGGTCCCGATTTCCAGGACTTTGTGGTCCGGACGGACATCCAGGCTGGTGGTCATCATCGCAACTACATCCGGATCGGTGATCGTTGCGCCGTATCCGATCGGAAGCCATGAATCATCGTACGCCCTCGAGAGGTTGTTTTTTCGGACGAAATGCTCCCGGGGGGTCCGTAAAAATCCCTCTAAAGCCGCTCCCTGCAGTTCGCCGGTTTCTATAAATACCCGCGATAAGTCCCAACGCGCCTCGAGGAATTCTTCCGTCTGGTTACTGTTTTCGAGCATATAATTCATGTACGCTTCTTTGTCATCTACGGGAACCTCCCCGAGATGGTCCCGCACGTCGAATGAATCATGGGGACTGATATACTCGTGGAACGCGCCGACGCTGCCCTCGCCGTATCCGCCGAACGCGCTGCCGCCGCCGGATGTTTCCGCGACCAATGATTTCGCACTCGGGACCGGAAAGGCTGTGCGTTCCAATTCATTCCCCGTCCGAAGCTGGTTGAATACCCGGCCGGGAAAAAAAAGTCCGATAAAAATGCCCCCAAGCAGTCCGATTGCAAGGAAGAGTATGTTTCGTGCCGGTATGGAACGTTTTATGTTCATGGACTGAGAACCCTCTAATAATGATGCTGTTAATTCCGATTCGGATGTTTTCATGCTCGGCAACCAGCTATTGGTTAATATTATATACAATAGATCGTCCTAGTCAAGACGATTCCTATTGATCAATATTTGCTTTTATGCAATAAAAAGGTCATCGTGGCACCGAGAAAAACACTTTTTTCACTTTTCCTTCTTTCCATTACCCTCATTGCATTTCAGCTGTTCGTAATAAAAACATTTTCCGTCGGGAATTGGTCAAACTTCGGTTCTTTTGTGATCAGCACCGCGCTTTTGGGTTTCGGTGTGTCAGGGACCCTTCTCACCTTGATAAAAAAACGGGTGGAAAAGAATGCGGAGCTCTGGCTGTATACCACATCTCTCCTTTTCCTCATTACCCTCACTGCAAGCCATATTCTCGGGCAGCAAGTGCCCTTTAATCCTATTTTCATCGGTTCTCACTCGAACCAAATTCTCTGGATCGGCATCTATTACCTTATCTACGGCATTCCGTTTTTTTTCTGTTCCCTTTTTATCGGGGTTTCATTTGTGGCCTTAAGCAACCGGATTCATCATCTTTATTTCTGGAACATGCTCGGTTCCGGACTCGGGGGATTCCTCTTTATCCTCATCCTCTATCTTTTCCCGCCGCAGAGCCTGATCGTTCCAATCATTATCCTGGCCGCTTTTTCCAATATCGCGATCATGGCCCTTCACGATCCGGTCACGGAAAGGCTGTCCTTTCCCCTGTCCCGGTTTCTGGTTACCGCCGGCGTACTGGTCCTCTGTCTGTTCGGCAACTATCTGTGGGGGAATATCCGTGTTTCCGAGTATAAGGCGATTAATTATGTACGGAAATATCCCGACGCTCAGGAGGTACATCACTCGTATACACCCGCCGGAGAGATGCATGTCTATGCGAGTTCCTATTTTCACTTTGCTCCCGGCCTGAGCGATAATGCCATCTTTGCTCTCGAGCAGATGCCCAGCCAGCCTTTCTGGGGACTTTACATCGACGGAAACGGTCCGATCGGCATCATGGGCAAAGTCGAAAAGGAACATGCGGTATATATGGATTATCTTCCCATGGCAGCTCCGTACTCGATCCTCGACAAGCCGAAAAATCTGCTTGTCAATCTCGGCGGGGGGATAAACGCCCAAGTAGCCGCGTACAAAGGCTCGGAAGAGATTACCATTTACGAACAAAACCCGGTAATCGTTTCCCTTCTGCGGGACGATCCGATTGTTTCCCGGTTTACCGGCAACCTTTTAGAAGACCCGCGCATCGATGTGCGGGTAGGAGACGCCCGGTCCCACTGTGTGGAACATCCCGCAACCTACGATTTGGTAGAAATCAGCCTTATTGACTCCATTGGTCTGTCGGACTCAGGAGGATATGCCATAGCGGAGAATTACACCTACACTTCCGAGGCCGTCGAAGAATACATGACGGGCCTTACCGAAGAAGGGGTCCTTTCCGTCACGGTTTGGAACCGGTTGAGTCCTCCTCGGAACGTACTCAAACTCCTGAGCACGGCGGTAGACTCACTCCGCCGGCAGGGTGTGGAAAATCCGGAAGACCGGATATTCATGTTCGACCTGTTTCTCTCCACGGCCACGATTCTTATAAAAAATTCCGACTATACCTCCGCGGAAATCGAAGAACTCAAACAATTTTGCGCGTCCAGGTCCTTCGAGGTCCTCTATTACCCCGGGATCCCAAAACGGGACAAGGACCTTTCCGCAATCCTTGCAACGGTGCGCAATCATTTCTCCTCCGATACGGAGCTTGAGGAGAACCTAAGCTTCACCTCCGGAGATATTTATCATCTGATGCTTTTGGAGATGCTTCAGGGAGATGCGAAGGATCTGTACAAAGAATACGCCTTCGACATCCGTCCCATGCGGGATTCGCGGCCCTACTATTCGGGGTTCTTGAAGCTGAACGAAATAGGGATGTATCTCGATCAAATACAAGACGTGAGTGAGGAGTGGGCGTTTGTGCTCAACATAGGGATCGTTGTCCAGTCCCTTTTCTTCGGCTTTCTCATTATCCTAATCCCTGTAATCGGCAAATGGAAAAGCCTGTTCAAACGGCAGCGCGGCACCTTAGGGGTGATCGTGTATTACTCCTGTCTCGGCCTCGGATACATGCTGGTGGAGATATTTTTTATTCAACGGCTTGTTTTTTTCTTGAGCAATCCGATTTTTGCCACATCCATCGTTATCACGAGCATGCTGATTATTTCCGGCGTGGGCAATATTGTAAGCCGGCGTATTGCCAGAGACCGGGCGTGGCGCGTTCGAATCGCGGTCATCGGCATCGTTGTGTCCATGCTCTTCTATATGTTTCTCCTCGGCCCGTTTTTGGACATGTTTCGGGAAAACGGTATGGTGATCCGAGTGCTTTTAACGGTAATCGTCATTGCGCCGGGGGCCTTTTTTCTCGGCATGCCGTTTCCAAACGGACTTTCGAGTCTGACGGAACACAAGAACGACCTCATACCTTGGGCATGGGGGATGAACGGCGCCCTCTCCGTTACCGGCGCCGCTTTGGCGAACCTGATCTCCGTATCCATGGGGTTTCCGGTCCTCCTCGCCTTTGTTTGCGCCCTTTACATCATTGTAGGCCTCATTTTTCCCGCAAACCGGAAGGATTTTGCAAAGTATTCGGTTTAAGTGATTGACATAAGGGAGTTGAAACGGTAGATTTAAACTCGCGACATCTGGTAACGAGTAGGTCATTATATGTCTAGGTATTGCGGAGTTTCTTTATTCGAGAGCATGATCTCGGGTTATTTCTCACCCTTCCGATCTTCTTAATTCGAAAAGTAATTTCCCCTTACATGACAACAAAATCGCCGGTTTACCAGTTGCGCACGATAACACAACAATCCCGGATTATACCGGGAAAGAAGGAATGTATGAGTAAGAAGATTTATGTTGGGAACCTGAACTATTCGACGACGGAAGATCAGCTTGAACAGCTGTTTACCCCCTACGGGGACGTGGTAAGCGCTGTTATTATAAGCGACAGATATACCAACCGGTCGAAGGGGTTTGGTTTCGTAGAAATGGCGACAGAAGAAGCAGCTGACGCTGCAATCGATGCGCTGAACGGCTCCGAATTGGACAGCCGCCAGCTCAAAGTTGACAAAGCGCACGAAAGAAAACCGCGGGACCGCTCTTTCGGCTGATAGACGCACCGCGCGCCGGGGTGCTGTACTCTTGCATACTTGCATAATTACTGCAGGTGGGATACAGTACCCCTAAATGACTGTTACGGTAAAAAGAAACGCCGGCAGACAGAACAGAAGCGATGTAAAAAAAATTCTCTTAGTCGAAGACGAAGTACCGATAGCCATCAATACGGCCGAGGTTCTGGATGGCTATGGTTTCAAAGTGGTTGTCGCGTACAGTGCGGAAGAGGCGGTCGAAACGGCACGGGAAGAAGCTATCGATCTCGTGCTTATGGACATTGATTTGGGGCGGGGCGAGAAAGACGGCGCCGAAGCCGCACAGCGCATCTTAGAGCTCCGAAATGTTCCCGTTGTTTTTGTTACCGGCCACACAGAACCGGAAATACTCGAAAGGATTCAGGGACTGTCCCGCTACGGGGTCGTACCAAAAAATGCCGCTGACTTTCTTCTTTATCAGGCCATTCAAATGGCCCTTCAGCTGTTCCTGCAGCACACAAGAGAAATCGAAACTTCCGAGCGGTTACAGACTGAACTTGAGCAACGGAGAGAGACGGAGCGCAGACTCAAGTTTTCCGAAACATTTCTAAACAGTATCATCGATCAAAGTCCTTTTCCGATCTGGATTTCGAACGATAAAGGGCTCCTCATTAGGCTGAACGCCGCAAGCAAAGAACTTTTCGGCGTTTCCGACGACAGTGAGGTGGTCGGGAAATACGATTTTCATAAAGACGATATTTTGATCGAGAAAGGGCTGGTGCCGCTGTTCGACGAAGTGTACACCAAAGGGAAGACCGTTCACTTATTAATTGATTACGACTACAGCAAAGTAAAGCATGTTCATGTCCCTAATGCAACCCCAAGGACCCTCGATTGTACTATTTTCCCGATCAAAAACCCGGAAGGGAAAGTAACCAACGCCGTATTTCAGCAGAAAGACGTTACTGACCGGATAATGCGAGAGGAGGAGCTCAAAAAGGCCCTCAAAGAAAAAGATTTTCTCCTGCGGGAGATCAACCACCGGATCAAAAACAACCTCATGACAATAACCTCCCTCTTACGGCTTAAATGCCAATCATTAGAGACTAGTGTAGACCTTTCCGATTTAGAGCACCAGATCGATGCCATCAGGATCGTCCACGAGAAACTCTATCAGGACGAGACCGTAACGGACATTTATTTTCCCGATTATGTGCAGCAGCTCCTCGAGACGGTCTTTTCCTCCTTTTCCGGCGGTGAAGTAGTGATCGAGAACCGGGTAATGGAGAGCCGCTTTTCAGCAAAAACAGCCGCCCCCCTCGGGCTGATCATCAACGAGCTCGCCACCAATGCAATCAAACACGCCTTCCCCGGTCCCCAAAATCGGTCCGAGTCCGGTAAACCGGCCGGCGCTTCGCGGTTTCGGGTCGAGATGACCCGGGACGATGGGCGGAACGAGTATGTGCTGCGTATATCGAACAACGGCCCTCCTCTTCCGGAGGATATCGATATTAAGTCGCCTAAGACCCTCGGCCTTCTCCTGGTTTCCGAGCTTTCCGTTCAGCTGGAAGGAAAGCTCGAGGTCCGGCGGGAGCCTCATCCGGAGTTTATTATCCGTTTTCCTTCGCCCGAACATCGACCACAGGGGTAGACTCTTTCGCAAAATTCGTATAAAATGATTTTTTAGAGTAATCCTCAAGTTTCTGGGAGGGGCGGGGATGAATAATCTCAATATTTTTGCAGTTCTTGCGGCAGGACCTATATATGGATGGATCGGAATCGTATTCGGCACGGCCGTTGCGCTCATTCTCGGTTTGCTCGCAAGATGCCTGATAAACTTCAAGAACAAGCTTAAAGCCGAGGAACAAAAGCTCGGGACTACCCATAAACTACTCCATGAAGTCGTTACCCATGTGCGCGAAGGGATCGGCATCGTGGATGAACATGAGCGGGTAGAGTTCTGCAACCCCGCATTTGCCGCTATCTTCGGCCTCGAGCAGGAAGAAATGACCGGACAAAGTATCCTCGATTTTTTACCGTCTTCCGACCGAGATCTCGTTCTCGGGCAAACCGCACGGCGGAAAACCGGAAAACACGATACCTATGATATGAATATTGAAACCGTTTCAGGTGAAATAAGAACCATACGGGTTTCGGTAACACCCCGGGTCGACGAGCAAGGCAAATATATCGGCGCTTTCGGGGCCCTTCAGGACATTACAACCGAAAAAGTAACGAAAGATGCCTTGAAGAAGTCCCTCGAAGAGAAAGAACACCTTATTAAAGAGATAAATCACCGGGTAAAAAATAATCTCTTAATGGTATCTTCACTTCTAAACCTAAAAGCTTCCGAGGCCGGAGACGACGAGCTTTTCTCCGATATACAGAACCAGATCAATGCGATCAGGCTCGTTCATGAAAAACTGCATCAAAATGACGATGTGTCCAAGATTGACTTTGGCGCGTATGCGGAGGACCTTCTCGAATCGATCTTTTCTTCCTTTACTTCCAAACCGGTAAAATTGGAAAATCGGATCGGCAGCTTTTCACTGTCGGCAAAATCGGCAGTCACTCTCGGCATAATTACAAATGAGATTGCCACCAATGCGATCAAACACGGGTTTAACGGGGAAGAGGAGGCGAAGTTTACCATCGACATGTACAATGAGAATTCGGGAGAGGGGTGCCTGGTCACCATGTCGAACAGCGGACGCAGATTTCCCGACGGGACCGCGCCGTCCCGGGCGAATTCTCTCGGTCTCCGGCT
>CAYWIK010000047.1:0-12181 GCA_964458315.1 uncultured Spirochaetales bacterium
GGGCGTCCGGCGTAGAGCGGGTCGCGCAGATAGCATCCGGAAACGTGCCCCTTTCGGGGCGCTGTCGTGCATCTGCTGCAGGCCCGGCAGATCCGCTTCCGGTCTAACGGCTTACCGCCTAGGATGTCCGCCGGCATGGCCGGGTAGGAAAACATCATCCGGCCTAAGCCGATAAAATCGGCCATGCCCTCCCGGAGGACGCCCGCCGCTACATTCGGCAGCCATTCCTGCAGATAGCTGTAGGCGGCGCCCGTAAAGGCGGTGTCCGGAAACCGCGCTTTGAGTTCGGCGGTCGCGCGGATCTGCCGGGCCGTGCCGATGAGCGGGTCTTCCGGCGGATTATAGCCGTCCGAAGGCGGGAATAAAGCGGGACGCTGGATGTGAGGATTGTAGTAGGGGCTTCCCGCGGTTGTGCAGATGAGCTCCACGCCGAGGTTCCCGAGGGTTTTTATCAACGCCTTTACTTCGGTCAAATCTATGGTAAGCGGGTCGGCAGGGTCAGCCCCGAAGGCGTACGGGTAATCCCGGCCGAAGTGTTTTGGCCGCCCTGTTCCCGTGCCGTCGGCACTGAAGGGCGGGAAGTCGAAAATGCTCAGCCGGACCCCGATTTCAAGCCGAGGAGCGTCCCGCCGGATGCCGGTAATGATGTCCCGGGCGAACCGGGAGCGGTTTTCAAAGCTTCCGCCGTAGCGTCCCGTCCTGGTCCGTGCGCTCAAGAGCTCGTGGCCGAGGTACCCGTGACACAGTTTCACGTCCACGAAATCGAACCCGATATCCCCGGCTCGGACGGCCGCGCGTACAAAGTCCCCTATCAGGTCATCCAGTTCCGTATCGGTCATCACGGGATGGTCAGGAGGCAGATTGAAAAGTTTATCCAGTATGGGGTGGCGATACGCGATTTTAGGTTCCAGTCGGCTGTTATCGTTTGGCCTGCTGAAGCGTCCGGAATGGGTGAGCTGCAGGCCGATAAAGAGATCGTCCGTGTTTCCGAACCGCTCTTTATGAGCAGCGGCAAGGCCCTTTCGCAGGGTTTCGATATCCCCGGCGGTCGTGTCGTTTAGGAGAAGCTGGTTGGGATTTGCCCGGCCGTCGTATCGGACCGCCGCCGCTTCTCCGCCCCAAATGAGTTTCGCACCGCTTTCACCGAAGCGCCGCCAGCGCCGAAAGGTCAGCTCGCCGGGCCTGCCGTCGACGGTACCGTCCCAGCCTTCCATCGGCAGCGCGGCGAAACGGTTTCCGATCCGCCGGCCGCTGCTGAGAGTATACGGTTGTCCGAGGAGTTCGGCGGTCCTGCCCGGTCCTGCTTCGACCGCGGCGCCTTTAGACGACCGTGAATCGGACACAAGAGGGAGTTCGATACCCAGAGAAGAGAGGTGTTCTTTGAAATCCACGAGGCCCTTGAGCCGGGCGCTCATGCCGATTATTCCTCCCTTTTCTTAAGCCATTTATCGAACCACACGAACGCTTCTTCCTGCATCGGCAGGTCGAATTTATGAGGTCCGTCGTGGATCGATAACTTGAAAGATTTTTGAGCGCCGGCTTTGCCGTAGATTTTTTTAAGCTTTCTCCCGGCCCGCTCGACTTCGCCGAAAGTAAACAGGGGATCTGCCGTAGTAGCGAACACGAGGGCCGGCAAAGGGGCGTGCAGGCCTAAGATATCGGGAAAATCCATCAGCTTAGGAAGCAGAGGGATATAGATCATCCAGGTGTGGGTGAAACATTTCTGAAAGAGCAGATCGCTCCAGGTGGTCATGAAACCGGCGGTTACCGAGCATCGTATCCGTTTGTCGAGGCCCGCAAGGTAGTTGGTCCGTAAACCTCCGCCGGACAATCCGCAGCAGCCGATCCGGTCATTATCGATATCTTCTCTCGAGGCGAGATAATTCAGGGCGGCGCGGTCTTCGAAAAGGGTCACTCCCGGCCAAGTCAGGCCGGCGGAAAAAAGGGCTTTTGCAACGATATCTTCGTGCCGTGCGGCAAAGGAATCATACAGCTTGATATCTTCCTCATGTTCGGCGCGCGGGACATCGTACTCATAGGTAACCTCGGCATCCGCGAGGTCGGAGGAAACATCATCCGGCGTCAGTTCCCGGACTGAAAGAGGCGGGGACATCATCCTTGTCACTACATGGGCCGGAAGGCTTGAAGCATTGATTTTTCGACTTTCGAAGGGGAAAACGTCATGCACCAGTACCCCGTAACCGCGTCCGGCAAGCTCATTCGCCCAGGCCGCCCCGCCGTAGTACTCGAGCTGATGGGAGAGGACCGCGGGGTGGGGATGTTCGGCGGTACGGATTATTTTCCGCTTTCCGAAATATTTCATGCCGCCGTGATCGTGGAGGGCCAAAATCCCCGGAAGTTTTTTGGTTTCCCCCGCCGGTTTTAAAAAAACCGCTTCCGCGGGCGGGCCGTAAGGGAGCTGCCAGACCAGCTCTTCTATATCAATACCGTCGAAGGTGTAGCTGTTGCGGACGCGCACTTCCGGCGGGGCAGTTGGAGAAATCTTCCCCGAAGTCGCGGTCCCGGAACCCGCGCCGGGAGGAGAAATCAGCTTTAGAACCTCAGCCCCGGCGGTTTTTTTCCACTCCTCGACGTCGGACCAGCGGGGATTTAAAAAGGACCATGGAAACTCGTCTTTACGTCCGCCCGCCGGCTCAACCAGTTTCTTTGCCCATTTGCCGTAAGGGCCGAGCATATTCGGCGAAAATTTATTCATCATAACTTCGTTTTACAACCTGCGTACATGAAATCCGCCGTCAACATTGATTACTTCACCGGTGGAGAAACCCAGTGTTCCGCCGGCTATTGCGGAGACCGCTTTCCCGATGTCCTCCGGCTGCCCCCAGCGGCGTATGAGAGAAGAGCCTTCGGCAATCAGTCTGTCGTATTTTTCCTTCACTCCCGCGGTCATATCGGTTTCAATAATGCCGGGGCGGATTTCGTACACATTGATTCCGTAATCCGCCAAACGCACCGCCCAAAGAGATGTCGTCATAGAAAGCCCCGCCTTGCTCAGGCAATATTCCGCCCGGGTGATACTTGCCGTAACGGCGCTCAAGGAGGTGATATTGATGATTTTTGGGGACTCTATCGCATTTTTCTCCAATAGTTGGATCATTACTTTAGCGACCCGCTGGCTGAGAAAGAAAGGGCCCCGAAGATTTGTGGCCAATACATGATCGTAGCTCTCGGGGGATGTCTCGAGCATGTCGACGCGCTGCCGCGGCGCCGTTCCGGCATTGTTTACCAAAAGATCGATTCTGCCGGTTTTATCCATAACCCGGCCGACAAGCTTTTCGTGGGTGGTGAGATCTGCAATGTCCGCCTGTACGATGAATCCGCCGCCGCCTCTACGCTTTACAGACTCAAGAGTTTCTGCGGCGGAAGCCTCGTTTGTCCGGTAATTTACCGCAACCGTCCATCCGTCTCCGGCCAGGTATTCCGCGATGCCCCTTCCGATGCCCCGGCCGGCGCCGGTCACGAGTGCCGTCTTTCCTTTCATCCTGCCTCCAGCAGGGTAAGCGCCCGCTCCATCGCCTCTACGAAAAAATATTCACCCCACATAACGCTTTCGTCCACTCCGAGGCCTTTGCCGCGATGATATACCCCGTGCTTGAGGATCCCCTCCCATCCGGGAGTATCGGCGGCCAGGTAATCCGGTCCGGTAAGGGTGTGAAGGATAGTGAGGGCGGTCCCGCGGTATGCGGCCGCGCTGAGTCTGTCTCCTGTTGCGCCTGAGAGTTCCAAGAAACCGCAGGCTGCGATTGCGGCCGCCGAGCTGTCGAGGAGAACCGGATTGCGAGGATCGTCGTAGTCGTTCGGCGGCACTCCCGGGGAATCTCCGTCGAATGGGGTCTGTTCCAGGTAGAAAAGTGCGCACAGTTCGGCGGTCTGCAGGTAGGCTGGTTCGCCGGTCATCAGATAGGCGGTGGTAAAGCCGTAGATCGCCCAGGTTAGCCCTCTCGCCCAGGCGGAGTCTCCGCGCCATCCTTGATGGGTGGATTGTTTTACGAACTCACCGGTTTCTAAGTCGAATATTCCTTCATGGGCCGTACTCCCGTCGCCGCGTACGAGAAAACGGCGGGTGGTCATGCAGTGCCGGTGGGCCTTGTCGAGCAGGTCCTTGTCGCCGGTTTGGAGGGCCGCGTAGAACACGATGCCGACGTTCATCATGATATCGATGAAAAGCGAATTGTCGGCTACAAAGGAACGTAAGTATTCTCCCTTTTCTTTAAAACGAAGTCCCATGGTGCGGCCGGCGGTGTTCAATACATTATTAAGGCTTTCATCACCGGAGAGATCGTACCACCGCTTGTAAGTCGACCAGAATAGAAACCCCAGGTCATGAACATCTCCGTCGGTCTTGCGGTGCTCGATGAGTTTAGAATAGTGTTCCGCCTTCTTAAGCCACTTTTCGGCATCGCCGGCGGAGGCGCCGTTTTTACGGGAACGGGTGTAGAAAATCCACATCATCCCGCCTAAAAAACCTTCGCACCAGTTGGTCCACGCTTCACCGCCGTGTTTCCATTTTCCGTTTTCCGTGTAAACGGGAAAATAGTCGGGGTGGTTTTCCGTAAGCCGAGCTGCCTGTTCTCCGGCAAATATAAGGGCGTTTTTGAGACGGGCTTTTAAATGTGTTTTGCTCACCGGTAAGCCGTCGGGCAGCTGTCGTTTTCCACTCATTTCGGGCCGCCTTGTTTTTCGAGTTCGGCCATAGCTTCCGAGGCAGTCATGAGCCGGGCCAGCTTCCGCTTGAAGATATCGAACACCGCTTTTTGGATATCAGGCCGGATAGTGGTAATGCAGTCGGTTATCGCAGTGACCCGGTATTCCCGTGCATTAGCGCTGTATACGGTTGCGGCTACGCACAAATCCGCTAAGAGGCCGGTCACCATCAAGTAACGGATGTCCATAGAGCGAAGGAGCATGTCGAGGGGGGTGCCGTAAAACTTGTCCAGGGTAAACGCTTTGATGACGGGTTCTCCCGGAAGGGGCTTAAGCTCTTCTATCGTGTCGGGGCACTCCGGGCCGGTTTCCTCTTCCATGCAGCTTCCCGACGGAAGCCCCAAGCCTGCCGGCCCGCCTGCCGGCTTAGGGAGATGCTCGGGTCCGAAGGGATCTTTACGCAACGTAGGGATCTCAGGCCGTGCAACGAACTCGGTAAAAACAACCGGTATGGCGGCCCGCCGGCAGAACTCGACAAGTTCTTTGGTCCGGGGCAGGATCTCCTGTGCGGTCGGTACGTAGAGCGACGCCTCGGGATGGAGAAAACTGCGCTGCATGTCTATGACCAGGAGTGCCGTGCGGCCCCGTTCCATTTTGTGGGTTTCATGGATGCGGGTTATTTTTCTTGCAAATAATTCTTCCTGTGAAAGCATGAATTACTGTATCATAATAAACGGAAAAGGATGTTTCAATCCTGTATCAATAATTACTTGACAAAAAAACATAATGACGTTCTAATGTTTTAGTAGAGGTATGTGACTCTTATTTTCTTTTGGCTCGGGGGAGGCACGGGGAAGTTTGATAGCAATAAGAACAAACAAAACAATCTGCTAATAAACAATAAATATTGACAAATGAAAATTATATGGTATGATAGAAAAGAAATGAAAACCGACAACGGAGATATGCTGTATGCCTAAGCTGCTTTCAATGCAGGGAATTTGCAAGAGCTTCTACGGTGTGGAAGTTTTACATAATGTTGATTTCGAAGTCGTTAAAGGCGAGATTATGGCGCTTTGCGGGGAGAACGGCGCCGGGAAATCCACGCTCATGAAAATACTTGCGGGAGTCTATACGCAGGATGCGGGGGAGGTTTTTTTAAAGGGCCGGCAGGTAGACAAACACTCAGGCCCGATGGAGATGCAGGATATCGGCGTCTCCATGATCTTTCAGGAACTCAATTTGTTAAATGAGCTGACGGTCGCGCAAAATATTTACCTATGCCGCGAGCCGAGAAGTAAGGCGGGGCTGATCGATTACGGCAAAATGGTGGAAGATTCTTACAGCCTTCTCAAAAGACTCGGCCAGGATATCGATCCCAAGGTCCAGTTGAAAAAACTGAAAATAGCGCAGAAACAGATGGTTGAAATCGCAAAGGCGATTTCATTCAATGCAGAACTGCTCATTATGGACGAGCCGACCGCGGTGCTCACCGGAAAAGAAACGGCAATCCTGTTCGACCTCATACGAAACTTAAGTTCCCAAGGGATTACGATTATTTATATTTCACACAGGCTCAAGGAGTTTGCCGAGGTGTGCCGGAAAGTGACGGTACTTCGGGACGGCTACTTTATCGATACCAGAAATGTGGAAGACGTTACGGTAAGGGAGATTTCCTCATTAATGGTAGGCCGTGAGGTGCGGGAATCGACGGTGACCGATTTCGAAGGCGATCCCGATGCGGTTATGTTAGAAGTAAAAAACGTAACGGACGGTAAGCTTAAAAACGTTAATTTCCGGCTGCGAAAGGGAGAGGTCCTCGGATTCAGCGGTCTTGTCGGTGCGGGAAGGACTGAGCTGATGGAGGTGATTTTCGGCATGCGAACTCCCGAGTCCGGCGAGGTTTTTATCGAAGGGAAACCGGTTACCATTAAAAGCGCAATGGATGCAATAAAATCCAACCTTGGCCTGGTGACGGAGGACCGAAAAGAGACCGGGCTGGTTCTTATCCGGGACATACTCGAGAATTCAAATTATGTATACTGGCGGAAGAACAAAGGTTTCTTTAAGGGCAAAAACATTTCCCTTAAAAATGCGCAAAAAATGATTGACCGCCTGAACATTCGGTGCAATAGCGCGGAGCAGTCGGTAAGCAGCTTGTCAGGCGGTAACCAGCAGAAAGTAGCGCTGTCAAAATGGCTGCTTGCGAATGCGAAAATACTGATTTTAGACGAGCCGACCCGGGGAGTTGATGTAGGCGCCCGGCAGGAGATATATGAAATCATTCGGGAACTTGCCGAGGCAGGTATTGCTATTGCGATTGTTTCGTCCGATCTTCCGGAAATATTGAGCATCTGCGAACGGGTAATCGTTATGCATGAGGGACGAATTACCGGGGAGCTGCCGAGCTCAGAAGCAACTGAAGCAAAAATTATGCACTTTGCGACCGATGTGTATTAAGCGGGGAGAATAGTCTATGGTAGCTGAAGAAACAAAACCGAAGAACAGGTTTTTACAACTTCTTTTGAGATTATGGCAGAAGAACAGTGTTATCGTTGTTTTTGTCTTTATCCTGATTCTGTGCGGTATCGCCGCGCCCCGCTTCCTGCGGCCTGAAAACATATTCAATATTCTCAGAAACACCTCAATTGTCGGCGTGATCGCCTTAGGGATGACCTTCGTCATCATAGGAGGCGGTATCGACCTCTCTTCAGGACCGGTGCTCGCGACTTCCGGCGCCGTTCTCATCCTTCTCCAGCGGATGGTAGATGCAAACGGGAATCCGCTTGTTCCCCTTCCTCTGGCAATATTGGTCTGCTGCCTTATTGCAGTGGGCTTCGGGTTTATAAACGGCATCATCATTACCAAGGCCGCACTGCCGCCGTTTATCGTGACCCTGGCAATAGGGATTATTGCCCGTTCGGTGACGATCTATTTCTGCCGCGGCGCGACAATTATCGGAAACAGAATACCGGAGTTCACCCGGATCGGAAACGGTTCTTTTTTCGGTTTTTTACCGGCGCCGTTTGTCATTGTTATCCTTTTGGCGATTGTGCTCCATATCATACTGAAACGTTCCAAGTTCGGCACCTACGTTTTTGCCGTCGGCGGTAATGAAAATACCGCCCGGTTTTCCGGTATCAAGGTGGACAGGATAAAGATATTTACGTATATGCTTGTCGGATTGTGTACAGGTGTGGCTGCAACCATCGAAATGTCCAGGATGGCAGCGGTTGCCGCGGTAACCTCGGGACAGATGTATGAATTCGAGGCAATTACCGCCGTCATTATCGGCGGCACATCCCTTTCCGGCGGGAAGGGAAGACTAGTAGGCACAGTCGTGGGGTTTATTCTCCTCGGCGTGGTTAATAATATGATGATTATGCTCAATATATCGCCTTATCTCTCCGGGGCCGTCAAGGGCGCTGTCATACTCTTTGCGGTCTTGATCCAGAGACGAGAGCGGTAAAGAGATATAAAATTTTATTAAGGAGGACGAGATGAAGAAAGTACTTTTCATCACGATCGCAATTCTGTTGGTTCTCTCCGGTTCGATGGTATTCGCGGGAGGGGGCCAGGAAAAAGAAGCAGCAGGCACTGCAGAGAAGTTTAAAGTTGCGGTGTCGCTGCCGCCTGCAAACAACGCGTGGCAGGCAAAACTTCTCGATTCTGTGCTGGAGGAAACAGCTAAGGACACGGACACCTTCGATTTTACCGTGAAAAACGCGGTAGACGATGCTGATCAGCTCAACATGCTCCAGACCTTCAAAGGCGGGGATTATGACATGATCATGGTGCTTCCGGGCAACGGGACCCTCATGACGCCGATCTGCGAAGAGATCTATGAAGCCGGAATTAAATTGTTCGTTATCGACCGCGCCATCGAAGGGGACAAGTACGATGTATTTCTCGCCGGCGACAATTACCAGTGCGGAGTGAACGCCGCCACCTATATGGGTGAACGGCTCGACGGTGAAGGCGACATTGTTATTCTCAGAAGCTATGTCGGTATTCCCATCGACCTGCAGCGGTACAACGGATTCATGGACACCGTCAACGATCTCTACCCAGGGATCAATGTTCTTGTCGAAGGGGACGGCGAATTCAACCAGCAGGCTGGCTTGAACGCCATGTCCAATATTCTTCCGGCATATCCCAAGATCGACGCGGTCTACTGTCAGGACGATGAGGCTGCCGTCGGCGCCATTACTGCAATCGAAAATGCCGGCCGGGATGACATCAAGTTCGTGACCGGATACGGCGGATCCAAGACTGCCTACAAGTATCTGCAGGAAGAGCACCCGCTCTTCGGGGCATCCATGTCCTACTTCCCCACTATGGGCGGAGACGCGGTCCGGGTGGCAAAGGAAATGCTTATGGGTGAAGATGTTCCGAAAAACATCATTCAGCCTACCTACGTTGTAACTTCCGAGAACGTCGACCAATATCTCGAAAACGCGTATTAAAATACGGTCTTAAGAGGGCGCCGCTTAGGCGCCCTTTTCATTATGTGCGCCCGGCAGGGGAATATATTAGGGTGTTTGTTCACCCTTGCACAACATGAATTAATATCGTAAAATAAAAACGTCGAAATTTATCGACGTTTTTGTGGTTTATGTGTCGATAGAAGTAGGCATAACAAGGGCAAAAATGTTGATATTATCCTTAAGGAAGAAATTTGACTGAGAATCTATTAGCCGATTTATTTGCTCTGCAGTTACGGGTCGTGCATGCAATAAAAGCTGATTTTCGTCGCTATCTATACACTCGAATAAATTGGAAAAATCGTTTCATCGGTGTAATAGGCGGCAGGGGAACGGGAAAAACAACCCTTCTCCTGCAATATTATTGTGAAGCCTATAATGATCCGAAAAAATGCCTGTATATATCCGCGGATAATCCCCTTGTCATGCAAAACGGTATTTATGCAACAGTCGCTGAATACTTTAAATATTACGGTGAATGCGTGATAATCGATGAAATACATAAACAGAATAATTGGAGCATCGAAGTTAAAGCCCTTTATGATGGATACCCGACTAAACAATTTATCATATCCGGGAGTTCAATAATCCGGATATTGAATGAAAAGGGCGACCTTTCGAGAAGGATTATGCTTTATAAGCTCGAGCCTATGTCCTTCCGTGAATATCTTAATTTCATGTATAAAAAACAGCATGAGAACGTACCCTTCGATACAATCGTTTACGACCATACACGGATATGCGGTGCGATTTTACAGCAGCATCCTCATATTTTAAACGATTTTAAAATATACCGGCAGTCTGGAAATTTTCCCTTTTTTATCGACCATACACGGGAAGAATATTTTTCTCTGTTACTGAATGTTATCGATAAGATTATTTATGAGGACATACCAAGTATTAAATCGCTTCATTCAACGACGAGTTTCAAGCTCAAAAAATTGATCGGTTTCTTAGCGTTGAGTAAGATACCGGTTTTCAATATCACCTCACTTACAGGTGAAATAGAAGTTTCAAAAGATACGCTGTACATGTTTTTTGATTTACTCAGTCGTGCTGAAATTTTGAACATTGTCCGAATTGGAGGGAAAAATCTTAAGGTTATGAAAAACTCAAAGATTTTGTTTAAATCCCCCAATATATACTATGCTCTATCTGAAAACTGGTGGGTCCATGATCCGGATCCGGGTAATATACGAGAATCATTTTTTGCCTCCCAGGTTGGTTCTGAAATGGAGATATCTACTTCTTTGGAAGTAGATTTTTCTGTGGGGTTGAAGAGTCAAATGTATGAAGTGGAAATAGGAGGGAAAAACAAGTCTCTAAAGCAGCTTAAACGCGTAGATTCCGGTTTGTTATTCAAAGATAATATTGAAATTGGAACCGGGAATGAAATCCCGCTGTATTTAGCCGGTTTTTTGTATTGAAAACATGAATTATCTTACCTTTATCGCGACAATGGTTTTTACCGTCTCCCTAGGCGAAGGTGTGTATATCTTCGTTAAAAACCCAAAGCCGCCTGTAAACCGGCTGTTTTTCTTCATGACTCTCTGTTTGTATTTCCGGTTATTCAGCGGCAAAATCCGGCCTCGAAATGCGGGAAATTATCGACAGCACCCCCTGCCTCGCGGGCGATTTGGAACTCCTTCTCGGCGGGGAGGCACGCGGCTTTTCCTGCCGGCTGCCGGCTTCGGGAAACGGGGCCGCTGAGAATCCATTGCGGCATTGCTTTAGGCTTTCGTGAGCCGACTCAATACTTCCATATAATCGTGAGCGGTCATGGGCCGCGGATTGTCTTTATTGCTTCCGTTCCGCTCTGATTTTTCCGCCAGTTCCTGAAAGTCGGCTTCTTCAGCGCCCAGGGATGAAAAATCCGGCAGCCCGATCTCCCTCACCAATTCTTTCACCCGGGAAACCGCAAGCTCCGCACCTTCCCGAAAAGCGGCGAACGGAAATCCCATGGCCGAGGCGATCCCGGCATACCGTTCTTCGGCAAAATCAAGGTTATATTCCATAACTACAGGAAGGGCTATGGCATTGCATATCCCGTGGGGGGTATCGTATTTTCCTCCCATTGCTTCTGCAATGCAATGGACTGATGCCACATCGGAATGACTGAAGGCTATCCCGGCAAGGAGGCTCCCGATCATCATACCCGCCCGGGCGGCACTGTTTCCCGGCTGTTTCACGGCGGTGATCAAATGGCGGTTAATCAATTGGGCAGCATACAGAGCACAGGCATCGGAAAGGGGATTGGCAGCTTTGGCGGTATACGCTTCGACGGCATGGGTAAGAGCGTCCAGACCCGTAGCAGCGGTCAGCATCGGGGGTTTTGAATGGGTATACAGAGGATCGATAAAGGCGACCCGGGGTGCTATTCCAGGGGATTTAACCGTAAACTTGAAATGCTCAGAGGTATCGGTTATAACGGAACTGAAGGTAACCTCGCTTCCGGTTCCGGCTGTTGTGGGAATCGTATAAAGGGGCAAAACCGGACCGTTTATCCTTGAAGGGTCTTCATAATCCCTCGCCTTCCCGCCTAAGGCGGCAACGACACTAACGGCTTTCGCGCAGTCGATCGGGCTTCCTCCGCCAAGGGCAACGATTGCGTCAGCTTTCGTTTCCCGAGCCTTTACCGCCCCTTCCGTTACATTTCTGTCCTTCGGATTCGGCTCCACCTTGTCAAAGACAGCTGTCTTTATCCCGGCCCGGGCAAGTTGATCCAGAATATCAGCGGTAAAGGGCTGCCCGGCGATCCCCGGATCCGTGACGACCAGAACAGAGCCGATGGAATTGCTTTTCAGTTCGTCCGGAAGTCCGGACGCGGCATCTTGGCCGTAACGGATCTCTGTCGGCAGAATGAAAGTAAAAGGTGATATAGAACTGTTCATAAAATTTCCTCCGATTATTTCTCCGGCGGGTTGTATTCGACCAGTTCCAGGGTGATGCCGTCGGGGTCTTTAAAATAGACCCACTTCCAGCCCGCGAGGGCGCCTTCTTCCACGATGTTGAGGGAGGAGAGGAACTTTACG
>CAYWIK010000047.1:12281-15845 GCA_964458315.1 uncultured Spirochaetales bacterium
CTTCGAACACTTCGGTAGGCGGGATCTCGAGCTTGAACCCTATCACGTCCCGGTAGAACTCGATAGACCGTTCCAGATTCGATACCGTGATGCCGGTGTGAAAAACTCCTTTCATGACTTCCCTCCTGCCGGTGTATAATAGCCCGAATTTTCGGATAAAACAAGGGAACCCGCCGATTTTGCATATTGCATATTGTATACAATTATGGTATTATGATCAATGTGCTAGTGATAGATAGAAAAATCACGATATTCCGGGTATAATGGGCCGGGAAGAAAAGCGGAGGTAACATCATGGCTATCTGGACAGAAACCAAACAGGTCCATTGGAGAACAAAGAAACTCAACGATGAAATTCTGACGGTCAAACCGGAAATGTGCATCGAGCGTGCCCGGCTGGTGACCCGGGCATATAAAGAAAACGAGCTCGATCCGATGGTCGTAAAAAGGGCGAAGGCAATTGCCAAGGTCCTCCGCGAAATGACCATCTTCATTCAGAAAGACCAACTCATCGTAGGAGCGCAGGCGAGTTCCCTCCGGGCGGCCCCTCTGTTTCCGGAGACCGAGGCGGATTATCTTGAAAGTGAAATCGATCTTTTTTCGGAAAGAGAACAGGACCGGCTCCTCGTTACCGACGATGTGCGTAAGGAGCTCCTCGAGAAAATCATTCCCTACTGGAAAAACAAGAGTGTAAAAAACATCGCCCTGGCTGCGATGCCCGAACGGACCAGGGAAATAGCCATGCTCGAAGACCAGATTTTTTCCGTCGGAATACACTTGACCGGGAGCATCGGACACGTCCTCGCCGATTACGACAAAGTCCTTGCCAAGGGCATCGAACGGATGAAAGAGGAAATCGTCGAAAAACGGGACGCCCTGAATTTGGCCGATCCCGAAGAGGGACCGAAGTACAATTTCTACAAGGCGGAGATAATTCTCTGCGACGCAATCCTCGACTGGGCCGGCCGGTATGCCGAAGCGGTGGAGGAAGCTGCGGAGAAGGAGAGCGATCCGCGGTGGAAGGAAGAACTGGAAATGATCGTAAAGATCTGCAGGCGGGTCCCGCGGTACGGGGCGGAAAACTTCCGCGAAGCGGTCCAGTCGTTCTGGTTTGCTCATCTTCTCCTCTACATCGAGCAGAACGGCCTCGCCGTATCTCCCGGGAGGTTCGATCAGTACATGTACCCCTACTACCGGAAGAGCCTCGACGAAGGCCTGATTACCCAAGAGGATGCTCAGGAACTTTTCGAGTGTCTCTGGATCAAGTTTACCGAAATCATGCGGGCCTACGACTATGAATGTGCAAAATATTACGCCGGTTTTTCCATTTCCGAGAACATCGCATTGGGCGGGGTGGACAAAAACGGAAGGGACGCAACCAACGAACTCTCCTGCATGTGCTTGGAAGCGGAAGGGCACACAAAACTTTCACAGCCCAACTTGAGTGTGCGGATCCACAACAAGACCCCGGAATCCTTCATGATGAAGGCGGTGGAGATTGCCTCCACCGGAAGGACCAAGCCGGAGTTTTTCAACGACCATGTAGGGATTCCTACCCTCCTTTCCACCGGCGTCCCCTTAGAGGATGCGAGGGATTACGGAATCTCCGGATGTGTAGAGGCTGTGCCGCCCCATGCAAACGGCATGACCAATGCGGCCATGTCAAACATCGCGAAGGCCTTAGAGCTTGCCCTCAACAACGGAAAGTGCGGACTGACGGGTAAGCAGATCGGCCCTGCCACCGGAGACCCGAAGGATTTTACTTCCATAGAAGACGTCATCCTCGCGTTTCAGGAGCAGGTGAAGGCCTATGTCGGAGAAATGGTTACGGCTTTAAACGTCATCGAGCGGACCCACGCGGAGATGTATCCCCTGCCGTATTTCTCCCTGGTGATCGATGACTGTGTGGCCAAAGGGACCGACATTACCGCGGGAGGCGCCCGGTACAACTACACCGGCCCCCAGGCGGTGGGCTTAGGGGATGTTGCCGACTCCCTTGCCGCTTTGAAGAAGCTGGTGTTCGAAGAAAAGAAATACACCATGGCGGAGATTATCGAAGCATTGGAAACCGATTTCAGGGACAAAGAGCCGATGCGGCAGACCCTGATCAACAAAGCCCCGAAATGGGGGAACGATGACGATTACGTTGACAACCTCGCGGTTGAAGCGGTCAATATCTTCTGCAGCGAGGTGTCGAAGTACAAAAATACCCGGGGCGGCATCTACCGGCCCGGGGTCTATTCGGTGTCGGCAAATGTGCCTTTAGGCATGCACGTCGGGGCCCTGCCGAACGGCAAGCTCAAACGAAAGCCATTGGCCGACGGGGTCGCCCCGGTGCACGGTGTCGACCTTTCAGGCCCGACCGCGATCGTCAAGTCGGTGGCAAAGCTCAACCACGAAATCATCACCAACGGGACCATATTGAATCAGAAGTTCACGCCGAAGCTCCTAGAAGGGCAGGAAGGCAAGAAGGGGCTTGCAAACCTGATCCGCTCCTACTTCGACTTAGGGGGCTGGCACATTCAGTTCAATGTGGTGTCGGCGGAAACCCTCCGGGCCGCCCAGAAAGAGCCGGAAAAGCATAAGGGCCTCATTATCCGGGTGGCCGGATACAGCGCTTTCTTTGTAGAGCTCGACACGGCGGTACAGGACGACATTATCGACAGAACGGAGGCCGCGGAGTTCTAATGTCCCGCGGCGCCGTCATTACCAATGTACAGCGCTACTCTCTCCATGACGGGCCGGGCTTAAGGACGATTCTTTTCGTAAAAGGCTGTCCGTTGGCCTGCCTTTGGTGCTCCAACCCGGAGACCCAAAAGAAAGCGCCGGAAATGCTCTATTCGCTCAATCAGTGTATTGCCTGCGGAAGCTGCACAGAGGTGTGTTCTCCAGGCGCACTGCGATGGGAAGGGGAAGCTGTTTTCTTCGACGCGTCGAAGTGCACCGACTGCGGGGCCTGCGCGGAGGAGTGTCCGACCGGCGCTGCTTCTATGACGGGCGAAGAGATTACCCTCGATGATGCGGTAAAGCGGCTCGAGGCGGATGCGGTCTTTTTCCGGAAATCGGGAGGGGGCGTAACGATTTCCGGCGGCGAGCCTTCGGTCTATCCGGAATTTATTCGGGAACTGCTTCTCCGACTTAAGAGACTCAACATCCACACTGCGGTGGAAACCTGCGGGTACGCGGAGTGGGACCGGCTCCGGACTACCGTCAAGGAGGCGGACCTGGTGCTCTACGACCTCAAGGTAATGGACCCGGAACTGCACGAAGAATATACCGGAAAGGACAATGAGGTCATTCTCGAAAACGGAAGGCGGATGGTACAGCTTAAAAGTGTTATTTTCAGGGTCCCGGTCATTCCGGGCTATACGGACAGGGAGGAGAACTTCCGGGCGATTGCCGAGTATGTGTGGGACCTAGGGAAAGACAACGAAGTCCACCTCCTTCCGTATCATGGATTCGGGACCGGAAAATACCGGGGCCTGGGTAAAGAGTATCCTCTAGGAGAGCTCGATCCGCCTGCCGAGGAGGAGATGGAACGGTACAGGAAGATAATTTCCGGAT
>CAYWIK010000048.1:0-15816 GCA_964458315.1 uncultured Spirochaetales bacterium
TCCAGTCACTGCCGTTGTATTTTTTTACATACAAAGCGTCTGTATAATAGGCGATATACATTTCGCTGCTCGCCACAGCGGTAAAATCAAGATAGTTGTCCCGGAGATTTTGCCCGCCGGTGCCGTCTACGGTTTCCCCTGCTGCTTTAATATCTATTCCTTCATCTTCAAATGCTGCGTAGGCAGTAGAGCCAGCTATATCAATAACAACTGAACTGTCGGCCACGGTAATGTCCGGGGAAGGAATATCAGAGGCAAATCCGTCGTTACTTTTTCTTATATGTGCTCCTCCCGAATCCACATACCCCACATAGGCGACCCCGGCGGAGTCGATATCCATCGACAGGTACCGCGCATTGGTCCCGCTCGAGAAGCCCTCATCTCCCTCAGAAGGAAAAACTGCCCAGCTTTCATCTGTTTTATTGTATTTAACTACTGTAATTTTGCCACTCAGTTCATTATCGCTGTAGGCCGCGTACACCTCGCCGCCGCCGGCGCAGATATCGAGTACGCGGAATTCCGCGGTATCGGTGGTGCCGAAAGGTTCTCCTAAGGCCGTCCATGAGCCCGCATCGCGGTCATACTTGTAAACACCCACCGCTCCGGTACCGTCGTCCGCGGCTGCGGCCAAATAAACAACCCCCGCTTCAGAACCGTCCGTCGGGTCGGTTTTGTCCAACGCGAGACGCTGCTGGGCCGCGTCGGCGGCGGCGATAATTGTTCCGGACCAACCGTACTCATGGGTGGAGCTGCCCTCCGCAGGCTCGGAACGGGGGCTTTCGTTGTTCGTTTCCATATCGGCGGCGGTTACTTTGTAAAAGTAGGACCGTTCATAGGCGATTTTTGTGTCCGTATACACGGGGCCGTAGGAAAATGCATGATATTCATATTCGTCCTCTTCCGTGTCCGCGCGGTAGATATAATAGATGTCCGCCTTTTCCACCTCCTCCCAGGAGAGCTCGATCTTGTCCGCTTCGCCCGTGGTCGCTGTGAGGTTTTCGGGCGCTGCCGGCTCCGGACCGAGAAACCATTCGCATCCGGCAAGAAAGAGCATTAAGGTAAAGATCACGGCCGCAGCTGCAAGGAGGCGTTCGGCGCCTCTGCCGGTCCTTTTTGTAATTCTTCCGCCTTTTCTCACTTTATTCATTCTAAAACGCTCCGCTTCCCAATGATAAAGAAATTGTAAACGCCATGGTGGTCCCGGCCGGATCGCTTCCCGGAAAGAGCGCCTGGGGGTTCGCGTATTCGGTACCTGGTCTTCCGAATGTGAACCGCGCGCTCGCGGAAACGGTAAAATAATCGAAGAACTGATAGGAAATTGCGGGAAGCAGTATGCCGGAAAAGTCGCTTAAATTGGCGGCGGCGAGCATGGTCAAGTTCAAGCCGGTGTCGAAGATTTCCCAGTTGACCGTAAGCCCCGCATAATGACGGCCGAAATCGGTCAGGTCGGCGAGATTCAGGGCGGGCGGATCTTCATACCCTTCCGGCTGGTCCTCTTCTTCTTGAATCAGCAGGCCGTTGGTGTTGGGATTCAAGGCCAGGTAATACGCCGGTTCGAGAAGGTCGGAGTTTTTATATCCCTCGCCGTTGAACCAATACTGCCCGATAACCGCAATGCTTCCGCGGTCCTGGGTAAAAGTCCGCAGATACCGTACTCCCGCGGTTGCGTGAAAGAACGGCATGTTCTCCACTTCGTAGGTATCGAGGACAGTTTCGAGTTCGTCCTCATCGTCTTCCTCCGCGGCGGACTGGTCCCTGGACGGACGGACAAAGACCCGGTCGGAACCGATGCTCATCACCCCTTCCCCGAAAAAATCGAAGTCCGAAACCGACATAGAAAGGGTGGAAATGATTCGGGGAGCAAGGGCTTGCTGGTAATACCCCCCGAGGCCCATTTCCGCGTTTCCCAGCACGAATTCCACTTTCGGTGCAATCGCGGCCTCGAAAGGCTTTGCTCCGAAGTTCGTGATGATGTAGAGGTATGCGTTGTGCATTCCAAAGGGGAAGTGGGTTTTTAATGAAACGGGTCCCTCCCGGTCCGCGGTCGGGTCCTCTACATCGATGGTTGTAAGGTTGAGCACGTCCGCGGGGCTCCAAAAATAGCCGGTCCCCCATTTTATCGTGTGTTTCCCAAATCGAAAAAAAAGCCGCTCCTTCCAGCTGAAATCGGAGAAGAGTTCAAAAACATTGAGGCCGACGGTCACGGGGCTGCCTGTCTCCGGTTCTTCATCTTCCTCCTCTTCGGTTTCTTCGTCCTCTTCGGCGGGGACGGTAAAAAGCAGAACACCGTCTTCATTCCGAATTTCCGTGTCCCCTTCTTCATTTTCTTCCGTGGTCCAGCCTTCGGGAAGGCTGGAATCGTCTACCGCTCCAACGCCGAACCCTTCGAGCCCGGTGAGCCCTCCGTTCGCGGTATTGGAAACATCGAGTTTAAACTTCCCGAAAATCCTAAAGTCTCTGTCCGGACGGGCGTCGAAAAAGAGGTCGGCTGCGATCCGGGGGGTGAGAACTTCTCCAGCCGGATCTTTGAATTGAAACTCTTCCGACCCCACATTGTTCCAGGACCATTCCGTGTCGATACCGCCGTTGAACTTTCCTCCCCAGTCGACCCCTTCTTCGACTAACAGATCGTCCTGCGGCGCTGCATCCTGTGTCTCGGTATCGATTTCTTCGACCATATCTTCGTCTTCGAAGAGAGAGTCGTAGTCACCGGAGCCGCCGCCGCTGCCGTTTTCGCCGCCGGGCGCGGCCGCATCATCCGTACTGCCACCGGCGCCTTGCTCATCATCTTCGGATACTGAAAAGGGATCGGAGAAAAGATCTTCTTCCGTTTCGGTATCGCCGGTCTCCGGGCCGGGACCCTGGACCGTTGTCTCATCATCCGCGGCACCGGCGTCCTGAGCAGTTACCGTTACGGCCAAAGCCGGCATGAGGATGATTCCGAAAATGACTGGAAAGATATTCAGCGGCCGATTTCGCTCCTTCATTCGCGTCCTTTTTATTTATTTACCCGCTCGAGATATGCCTTGGTGAACACATAATCGGGGATATCCGCTACCGTAGCGTTTCTCATGGTAATTTCCGTTTTTTCTCCCACATTGATCTCATCAATAATGAGGGCCTTAGAGGGAAGATATTTTTCCGCGACGGTTACGTACTTTGGAAAATAAATCGTCCGCATGATCCGCCCGTTTACGCTGTAATCTTCTTCCTTCAAAACGATGGTTGCATCTTTACGCACCCAGAGTTTGAGTTTATCGTAGGAGACATCGCTCGTTTTTGCCTTGAGGTCTAATATATAGACATCGAATGAGCCTAGTTTCCCCTCCGCCCAGTCGACCACATCGTAGTCTTCCGACAAGGAGCTTCGGTCTAAGTCGCTGTTTTGGGTATCCGAGTCCTGAATAGTTTCCCGGAGGGTGGATTTTTCGAATTTTCTGCTTTCCGGATCGTAGAACCAGACATTTTCATCCACCTGCAGATATCCCTGTCCCTTCTGTGCTTCCGGTTTCAAGATAAGCAGCACAAACTGATCGGTCTTGTCCCGCCGGAACATGCGGATTTGGGTTACGCTTACATCTTCTCCCGGTTTTTCACTTACCATGGTGTACACACAGGAAAAATCATTGTTTTCAAATGTCCCGACGGTATCGATCTCTTGAAGCATTTTTTCGAAATCCGGAACGGCGGCAGCAGAACCCGCTATAAAAATCGTTAACAGAATAAATATAATCTTTCGCTTCATTATTAATCTCCTTTCAGTTCAGGCACGCAAAGCGTCCACCGGCTGCATCTTAGCCGCCTTTCTCGTCGGAAAAAATGCCGCCAGAAGGGTAAGCCCCATCACCGTTGCTACATTCCCAAGGACCCTGAACACACCGGGTTTGAAGGTCATATAGCCGTTTTTCAGGAGAATATACATCGGCGTGTCCAGCCCCCAGAATATACGGGACAGGATGAACATCGCAATGCCCGAAAGAATCAAACCGAAAACCACGCCGCTTATGGTGAGAAATACAGCCTCGAACAGGAAAAGTCTCCGGACACCGTTTCTCTGCAGCCCCAGGGCGCGCATGGTGCCGATTTCATTGATCCGTTCGAATATTATCATCCGGAAAGTGTTGGTAATGCCGACCATAATAATGACGAAGAGTATCAGAAGGATGATAAGCCCTGCATTATTAAGGATGCGCACTACCTGTTCAACCTCCGAAAGGGCGTCATTCAAGGTCATCAAGCGGTACCGGACCCCTTCCCATTCTTCCTCTTCCGCCTGCCTGAAGAGGGCCGCCAACGGATTCCGGTCCTGCTCCTGCCGGGCGTCCCGCTCGAACACATCGACCTTTTTATTCAAGGCATTGTAGAGCTTTTCGGCGGATTTATCGATGGCATAGAAATCCTCGAGAAAAATGCCCAGGGTCATGTATTCGCCCGGTTGGAGGTCGAGAAGGCTGTTTACATAGTCAAGATTGGCATAAGCTGATATGTTTCCGAAGAGGCCCGGATCGTAACAAATTGCCGCGACGGTAAAATCCCCTACGTTTTGCTGTCCCGTTGCTGTGCGCAGACGTACGAGAATTCGCTCATTCAGCTGTACATTGAGGGCGTCCGCCACATCCTTGCTGATGATTATTCCCTTCGGATCTTCCATGTTTTCGAAGCTTCCTTCTTCTAAGACCAGCCGGTCGGTAAGAAAGTTTTCTTCATTCCAGTTCGCTCCCACGACATTCTGCGAAAGCGTATTGCCCTGAAAAATAAGGGTGCCGTTGAAATCGGAACGGCGGGTAAGAAATTTTACCCGGATATCTACTTCCCCGACCGTTTCGATAAGCGTCGTGTCGTCGTGAATGACCGAAACCGGTTCTCCTTCGTCGGTTTTCTCCACGCCGTCGATAAATATGTGTCCCGCTAAGAGATGAGAAAAGTTTTCTCCCACATTTTCCACAAAACTGCCGGTAAATCCGTTGATCATGGTGATAATGAGCATGCCGAAGGCAATCGCTCCTCCTAAAAGGAAGGTCCGTTTTTTCTGCCGATTAAGGTTTCTAAGGGCTATTTTTACAACTTTCATACATTATTCCTCTACTTTGCATGGATCGCTCGAATCGGCTGAATTTTTAATGCTACGGACACCGGGTATAAGTGTGAGAGAAACCCGATAATGGTCACGATGACCATTGATATGAGCATCGACATGCCCGATATCCTGGGGTGAAGTTCGTCACCGGCGAATAATATTTTTAAAAAGGTGTTGTTCGCCGGAATACCGATGAGGTTCAGAATCGCCACAATAATAAGGGCAAGGATTATCCCGATAATGCCGAACACTACGGTTATCGAGAGGGTCTCAAAGAGAAACATACGCCATACAAAGTTTTTCTTTGCCCCCAGGGCCCGCATGGTGCCGATTTCCGGGGTCCGTTCGATTACAGATATAACCAGGGTGTTCATCATGATGATGATCGCGACAATCCCGATGATAATAATAGCTACATTAAAGACCGTTCGGATTACGTCGGCGGTAGTGGCAAACGGCCCTGCCGCATCTTCCCATGTGCCTGCCTTGGCGGCTATACCCTCTTCCCGGAACCACATATTGAGGCGAATCACCGTTTCGAGAATCTGTTTCGGATTGTCAAGTTTCAGTAAAATATACTGCCAGGGCCCGCTTGAAGCGTCTGTTTCCGTCTGTCCGGTCTCTGCGGTTACGGTTTCCTCTTCATCGAGAAAGGCGAGCAGGCTTTCTTCCGATAGATCAACCTCCTCGGACTCTTCCACCGCAAAGGAATCTTCGCTGAAAAGCCCCTCCATGTCCTCTTCCTCGAGCAGGAAAGTTTCTTCTTCGGCCAGCTCTTTAATGTCCCGGGTCGATATCGAGAGACCTTGGAGCGCCCGGAGTGTTTGGGCGTCTACATAGGTAATCATGTCCGCTCCCACTCCCTCGCTGGTATGTTTGAACTCGAAAATGCCGCGGATAGGTATTTCCCGAATTTTAAACCCCGCGTTCCCGAAACTGCTTACCCGCATCATATCCCCGGCGTGAAACTCAACATCCAGATCTTCAACCTCAGCCTGTTGCTCCGCCGCAATTTCTTTTTTCAACCGCTCGATCTGGTCCGTGGACATCAGGACCCCTTCTTCATTTGCCTCTAAATGCCTTCCCTCGAGAAATTGAATATTGTCGAACATCTTTTTATAACTCGAAGGTTCTATCCCGAACATGAGGGTAAAGGTCCTTCCGTCCACTTCCGGTAATCCGATGATCCCGAACCCCGTGAGCTGCGGCGTGATGTTTTTCACCCCTTCTAATGATTCAACATGTTCCATGATCGAACGGAATTCCGGAATTGTCGGGGTCGTCTCCATTCTGCCGGGAGACTGCACGCCGAAAAGAGAAATTTTTCCTTCAGCGACCCCGCTGATCATTACATGGCCGGTATAATTATCGATAAACGCCCGCTGGATACCGAGGGAGGCGGTATCCATAAATGCATTCCCTACGATGAGCACTACTACGCCCACCGCGATAAGAATGCCTATAATCAAAGACTTTGCCTTGTGTTCCATAATATTTCGTATCGCGATTCGAAGGAGCACGGGCATTACGGTTTCCTCCGTTCTTCGTGTGTGATTTTACCGTCGTGGAGCTGAATAACATGGTCGGCAATTCCCATGATCGATGAATCGTGGGTGGAGAAGATAAAGGTCGTCTCCTGTTCCCGGTTAATCTGCTTCATGAGTTCGATGATCGATTCTCCCGTCTTCGAATCGAGGTTGGCGGTCGGTTCATCCGCAAGTACAATCTGCGGTTTTGTAGCTAAAGCCCTTGCTATTGCCACCCGCTGCCGCTGTCCGCCGGAAAGCTCGTTCGGCTTATGGAAACTCCAGTCCGCCAACCCGACCTGTTCGATGAGATAATCGATCCATTCCTTCTTTTTCTTCTTTTCCATTTTCTCATTGCCGAGAAGGAGGGGGAATTCAACATTTTCATAGACATTCAGGACCGGGACGAGGTTGAAGGACTGAAAAATAAATCCAATTACTTTATGCCTAAGTTCGGTAATTTCCCGGTCGGAAAGACCTAAGGTCGGCGTGCCGTCGATTTCCACCGAACCTTCGGTAGGTGTATCGATGCAACCGATCATATTCAAAATCGTGGTTTTTCCTGACCCCGAGGGCCCCGCAACGGATATAAAATCGCCCCGCTCGATTTCGAAGGAGACCCCGTTAACCGCAACCACCTGGACTTTTCCCAACATGTATATTTTCTTAACATTTAACAATTTTACTATAGACACACCTTTCTCCAATAATTTTCTAATCGTGTTTAAAATACAGCCGCGGCGCATGAATTTTCAACATATTTTTTTATAATATATCTATTTAAGTCTAATTGCTTGACGGACGATTACCCTCGTTAGTATTTTATTGTCACGAGATTCATGCACAGGGGAATTTATGTCAAAAACGAGTGAAAAAAAGGAAAATTCTACATTTATGAAAGATAACCCAAATCAAGAGGAACAAGAGGAAGCCGCCGTCGAAGAAACCAACGGCGGAGCTTCCGCCGTACAGGCGGAAATCGAGGAGCTCCGGCAAAAGGTAAAAGAGCTGGAAGAAGAAAACAGTCAACTAAAGGACCAGTATCTGCGGAAACAGGCTGATTTCGAAAATTTTAGAAAGAGAATGTTTCGTGAGAAAGAGGAGGCGATCAAATATGCCAACTCCAATCTTCTTTCGGATCTTATAACGATTATTGATGATTTTGAACGGGCGATTAAGGCCGGGGCCGAGGCCACGGACGTCGAATCCTTCCGAGCCGGAATCGAAATGATAGAGAAACAGTTTACCGGTATGCTTGAACGCAAGTACGGCCTCAAACGTTTCGACAGCGAAGGCGAGGAGTTCGATCCCGAAAAACATGAGGCGATAAATACCGAAGAGAGTAAGGAACATAAAACTTCCATTGTGCTGGAAGATTACCAGAAGGGATACCTTTTGCACGACCGGGTTTTGCGCCATGCCAAGGTAAAGGTATCCGTTCCTGTAACGGAAAATGAAATCGAAAATGACAAAAACAACGGAGGAGAAGAGTAATGGGAAGGATAATCGGAATTGATCTTGGTACAACAAACTCGTGTGTAGCAGTCATGGAGGGAGGAGAGCCGTCGGTTATTCAAAACTCCGAAGGGCAGCGTACGACCCCGTCCATTGTTGCCTACACTTCAAAAGGCGAGCGTCTGATCGGGCAGCCCGCTAAGAACCAAATGGTAACGAACCCGGAGAATACGGTATATTCAATTAAGCGTTTTGTGGGACGGAGGTATCCCGAAGTCCCGAGTGAAATAAAAATGGTTTCCTACAAGGTCAAAGAGGGATCCGGCGGGGACGTCAAGGTGGAAGTGCAGGGAAAGGAGTACTCGCCACAGGAAATTTCCGCCGCAGTCTTGCAAAAAATGAAAAAGACTGCCGAAGATTACCTTGGAGAAACCGTCAGCGAGGCTGTTATTACGGTCCCTGCTTATTTTAACGATTCCCAGCGGCAGGCGACAAAAGACGCCGGCAAAATCGCGGGACTCGAGGTCAAACGTATCGTGAATGAGCCGACGGCGGCCGCGTTAGCATATGGTCTCGGGAAGGAACAGAAAGACGAGAAAATCGCCGTTTATGATCTTGGAGGCGGGACTTTCGATATTTCGATTTTAGAGCTCGGAGACGGGGTTTTCGAAGTAAAAGCAACAAACGGAGATACCCACCTTGGAGGCGACAATTTTGACCAGCGGGTAATCGATTGGCTGGTAAGCAGTTTTAAGAATGATTACGGTATCGATCTTTCTCAAGACCGAATGGCGCTTCAGCGGCTCAAGGAGGCTGCTGAAAAGGCAAAGATCGAATTGTCCAGTACACAGAGCACCGAGATCAATTTACCGTTTATTACCGCGGATAACAGCGGCCCCAAACATCTGCAGTATACTCTCACCCGGGCAAAATTCGACCAAATGACGGAAGAGCTGGTGCAGAGAACAAAACAGCCGTGCCTCGATGCAATGAAGGACTCGGGCTTAAGCGCGTCCGATATCGATGAAATTATCCTTGTCGGAGGATCTACCAGGATCCCGGCGGTACAAACACTTGTTAAGGAACTTTTTCAGAAGGAACCGAATAAAGGGGTTAATCCGGATGAGGTCGTAGCGATGGGCGCCGCAATCCAGGGCGGAATCCTCGGAGGCGACGTCAAAGATGTTCTTCTTCTCGATGTAACTCCGCTTTCCCTGGGCATAGAGACATTGGGCGGGGTTTTTACCAAACTCATCGAACGCAACACCACCATCCCGACCAGGAAGAGCCAGATATTCTCGACTGCCGCGGATAATCAAACGGCAGTTTCCATCCATGTGCTGCAGGGCGAGAGGGAAATGGCGTCTCAGAACCGGACCCTCGGCCGATTCGATCTTGTAGGCATTCCGCCCGCACCGCGGGGGGTGCCGCAAATCGAGGTAACCTTCGATATCGACGCAAACGGTATTGTCCATGTGTCAGCGAAAGACCTCGGAACCGGCAAAGAACAGAAGATCCGGATCGAGTCTTCCTCCGGATTGTCGGAAGATGAAATCGAAAAGATGGTAAAAGACGCCGAAGCCCACGCCGAGGAAGACAAGCGTGAAAAGGAAAAGATCGAAGTAAAAAACGAAGCCGATTCTCTCATCTATACAACGGAAAAATCTCTTAAAGATTACGGAGACAAAATTTCCGAAGAAGACAGGCAGAAAATTGAAGATGCGGTCTCGAGTCTCAAAGGCGTTATGGAAAGCGGAAACGGCGAGGAGATCAAATCGAAAATCGAAGAGCTCAAGCAGGCCTCGTATAAGCTTGCGGAAGAAGTGTATAAGAATGTGAACCAGCAGCAGGGTGCGGAGGGAGCTTCCGATGAAGGCGGAGGAGGCGGGCCTTCCGGTACCGCAGAAGGACCGGGCGGTGAAGGCGCTTCCTCGGAAGGTAAAGAGTCGGGTGACAACGTCGAAGACGTGGATTACGAAGTCGTAGATGACGACGAAAACGAAAGTAAATAGAAACATTGGCTAAACGGGATTATTACGAAGTCCTTGGAGTGAATAAAAACGCCTCCAAGGACGAAATAAAAAAAGCGTATAGGAAACTCGCCATTAAATATCACCCGGACCAAAATGCGGGTAATACCGAGGCGGAGGAAAAATTCAAAGAAGCCACTGAGGCATACGAAGTGCTTGCGGACGATAAGCGGAAACAGGCATACGACCAGTTCGGTTTTGCCGGTGTGGAAGGTATGGGCGCCGCCGGAGGAGGGGGGCAGGATTTCTCGAGTGTCTTTCGCGATTTCGAGGACATTTTCGGCGATTTTTCGGGTATTTTCGACAGTTTCTTCGGAGGCGGCGCCCGGAGACGCCGCGGCTCGGGTGAGCGGGTCCAGCGCGGAGCGGACCTGCGGTATAACCTCGAGGTGTCTTTTAAAGAAGCGGTATTCGGTACAAAAAAAGAGGTATCCTATCAAAAGCGCAACCATTGTCATGACTGCGGAGGGACGGGCGCGGCCTCGGGCAGCGGCAAAAATGTGTGCCCGAGCTGCGGCGGAAGCGGTCAGGTCCGGCGGAGTTCGGGCTTCTTCTCCATCGCCTCGACCTGTCCGACCTGCAACGGCGAGGGATATATAATCGAGAATCCGTGTAAAACCTGCGGCGGGACGGGACTCGAATCGAAGATGCAGAAAATCAAGGTGACAATTCCGCCGGGAATCGAGAGCGGGAAAAGGATCAATATCCCCAAACAGGGGAACGCGGGACCGAACGGCGGACCTCCGGGTGATCTTTATGTGTACATCGCCGTCGTTCCTCACGAGCATTTCGAGCGTGACGGCGTGGACCTTTACTGTATGATTCCGATTTCCTTAACCCAAGCGGCACTCGGTACGGAGATCATGGTCAAGACCTTAGACGAGAAAAAAGTCAAAGTAAAGATCCCATCGGGAACGCAGAACGGGAAAACCCTGCGGCTTCGGAACGAGGGAGTTCCGCATCTGCACAATCCTAACCGGCGGGGAGACCTTTATATTAAAATCTTTGTCCAAGTGCCGAAAAGGCTCAACTCAAAGGCAAAACAGCTTTTAGGTGAACTCGGCGAGATTATTGGAGAAGAAACAACTCCGAATCCTATTCCTCTCGAAGAAATCCGTGCAGGCACGGGCATGTAGCCGGAGGTTAGCCGTGAAAACGTATAAAAGAAGAAATTTCGTCGTAAACCGCCGCCTGCAGTTCGGCATGATCTCATTTTTCTTGATCACCGTCCTCATCGCCCTCGTACTCTCCACGGCCGGCCTTGTTTTATTCTATTATCTGCGGTTTTCCTCAGGGGCCGGTGCGGAAGTACCCACTCTCGACTTGATTCTTCCGCCCCTGCTCATCAACAATCTCTGTATTATGGTGATTATGGCGGTGTTCGGTATATTTTTCAGCCACCGAATCGCCGGACCGCTCTACCATATCGAAACAGTCGTTGCCGATGTTTTAGCGGGACGCGGATCGGAACGGGTACAACTTCGCCCGCGGGATTTTGTTCACGATCTCGCGGACCAAATCAACGCCCTCCTTGACGAGTATTCCAGGGTAAAAAAATAATTCCACACAATCATTTTATTCATCCCGCCTGTCGATAGTAGATATATCAGGAAAAACCGAAGGAGCTTTTCATGAAAAAACATTGTCTGCTTTTTTTTATTGGCGCGGTACTGTTTACTCCGGTATACGCTGCCACCGGTGACGAACCGGAATCATCCGGGGGATCAACCCTCGAGGTGGACCGCAATGAAGACGGCAATATCGATTATGTTATCAAACTCGATCAAAACAGCCGCAAAACATATGAAGAACTTGATTATAATCACGACGGTACGATGGATGATTTCTACTACTATTCCGACGGGGTCCTCCAAAGGAGAGAGATCGATACAAATTATGACGGGAAAATAGATGTTTGGGTGTTTCTTCATGAAGGAGTGTATATAAAACGGTATGAACGGGACACCGATTTTGACGGAGAGGTGGATTTGATAAAAGATTTTGATGCTTCGGAAAAGGAAAAAAACCAAGGGAGCAAATAATCAATTATGAAATATGTGCTGGGTCTGCATGCAATTGAAGAATGGCTTCGCGCCCGTTCCTCCGGTGGTATTCTTTTTTTTTCGAAAGAGACCAAGAGGAACGATTTTCTCATGCATTTGGCCCGCCAAAAGAACTTTCGAGTGGAAAAAGTTACGGAAAAGGAAATCGCCGCAAAGGCCGGCTCGAAGGACCATAAGGGAATTCTTCTTGCGCTGTATGAAGACGTACCGGCCGGCAGTCAAAAAAAAGCGATACCAACCTGCGGCGGGCTCCGGGATGACGCGGTGGTCCTTATCCTCGACGGGATCACCGACCCGAGAAATTTCGGGGCAATACTCCGGAGTGCCGAACTTTTTACGACAGATCTTATAATCGTTCCCAAAGACCGTGCGGCCTCAGGTTCCCCGGTCGTGACGAAAACTTCGGCAGGGGCCGACGCCTTTCTCCCGATTTCCAAGGTAGTCAACCTGAGCAGAGAAATCGGCAAGTGTAAGGAAGCCGGTTTTTGGGTATACGGGGCCGGATTGGAAGGGAGCCCGGTGTGGGAGGTTGATTTAACCGGAAAAGTGGCGGTGGTCCTCGGAAGCGAGGGCAAAGGCATCCGGCCGAACGTAAAAAAGCAGTGCGACGGTCTTATTACAATACCGCAATATGGACATATCGATTCTTTTAACGTCTCTGTGGCCGCGGGGATTATCTTGTATGAAATACGCCGGCAGCGTGCGGTCTAAGCACGCGGGGTTTAAAAAAGAAACTTTTCACCGATGTCTTTGCGGAACCACGCGCCGCCGAACCGGACTTTCGAGGCGTTTTCATAGGCAATACGCCTGGCTTCCAGAATTTCCTTATCCACCCCAACGACGGTAAAACATCTGCCTCCCCCGGTTACCGGCTTTTGCCGGTCGTTTAGGCGGGTCGAGGCATGAAACAAAAATATTTTTTTATTGAAGTTTTCCGGGACTTCTTCGATGATTATCCCTTTTTTATAAGAGCCGGGGTATCCTCCGCTTGCTACAACGACGCCTATTGCGGATTTATCCGCAATTCTTAAAGGAAACTTATCAAGTTTCTTTTCCAGCACAGCTTCCATGAGATTTCCAAAATCAGATTCGATCAATGGAAGGAGCACCTGTGCTTCGGGGTCCCCGAGCCGGACGTTGTATTCGAGTACTTTCGGCCCCTTTTCGGTTATCATCAATCCGAAATAGAGAAAGCCCTGGTACTCCAACTCTTCCGCGCGGATGCCTTCAAATGTGGGTTTTAGAATCTTCTCTTCGATAAAATCGATGGTTTCTTTTTTTACACCCGGTACCGGACAAATCGCGCCCATTCCGCCGGTATTCGGGCCGGTATCATTTTCTCCGGCTTTTTTAAAATCCGCGCAGGGAGGAAAAACAAGATGGTGGCTGCCGTCAAAGAGAGTGAAAATAGAAATTTCAAAACCTTCTAAAAATTCTTCAACCAGAAGAGTATCATTTTTTAATATTTTTCTTCCGAATGCTAAAAGCTCCTCGGTATCCTCCGATTCCAATACGCCTTTTCCTGCCGCCAAGCCGTTCTTCTTACACACCCGCTTGCCCGAACCGTTTTTGATATAGGCCTCAAACTCTTTTTTATCATGAAACTCGACGGCCCCGGCTGTAGGGATTCCGTATTTGAGCATGAACTGCTTGGAATAGGTTTTGCTCGCCTCGAGCTGAGATGCCTTTTGTCCCGGCCCGATAACCCTGATGCCTGCGGATCGAAGCTGGTCGGCAAGACCCGCCGCAAGAGGCGCTTCCGGTCCGATGAATACGAGGTTGATTTTTTTGTCCTTGCATAAAGTGATGATTGCGGAACGGTCAAGAATGTCGATGTTTTCGATGTTTTCCGCTATGTCGATAGTTCCGGCGTTCCCGGGCAGCATGAAGAGGCCGGATATTCTCTTACTTTTCGAAAACTGCCAGGCAACCGCATGTTCTCGCGCACCGGATCCAACAATAAGTGCCTTCAAAAAAAACCCTCCTTTAGGTATTCCTGCTATTGTCGATTGCATCAAGTTTTTCTATTATAACCTTAGGATAGTACTCATATTCAAGAGCATGAATCTTCTCTTCAATTTCTGCCAAGGTTTCATTTCCCTTCCGCTTAAAAGATTTCTGTAAAATGACCGGACCGGAATCGAGGCTGTAGTCCGCAAGATGGATCGTAATTCCTAAAGTGGAATCGTTGGATTTAAAGCTTCTCTCGATGCCGTTCACGCCGGGAAAGCGGGGAAGCAGGGTGGGATGAATGTTCAATATCCTTCCGGGAAAGGCGTCAATCATGACATTAGTAAGGACCCGCATAAAACCGGCGAGGGCGATCAAATCCGTTCCGAAGGTCCGGCAGTAAGAGATCATCTCGAGTTCAGCAGCCTCCCTGCTTCTTCCGTTATAGCTGATATAAAAAGCCGGGATGTCGAGGCGCTGCGCCCGCCTCAGGACCGGGGCGTTTTTCCTATCGCACATACAGCACACAACCTCATGCTCCGTTTCCTCCGCTGCATTGCAGATGTGTTCGAAGTTTGTTCCTTCTCCCGACGCAAAAACCGCAAGATTAGCCATGTACGAGTTCTCCGATTCGAACTAATGTAATTGATTTGCCCTCCGCGGTCTGAAGCAGGCGCGAAACCGATTCGGGATGTGTTATCACTGCGATGCCGATTCCCATGTTGAACACCCTCCTCATTTCCCCTTCTTCAATGTTTCCGCTCCGCCGTATTGTATCAAATATTTCCGGAACTTCCCAGTTCCAATTCAAACGACATTGCAAACCCTCCGGAACGATCCTGCTGATATTAGATTCGAGTCCGCCTCCGGTTATATGGGCCGCCCCCAGCACCGGGCCGGAACCAAGCAGGTGCTTCATTTCACGTACATAGATTTTGGTCGGAACCAGAAGGGATTTATAAACCCCCGGGTCCGTATCCGGCAGCGCTTTACGCGCCAACGAGAGGCCGTTGGAATGAATTCCCGCGGACGGTAACCCGAGGACGATGTCCCCCTCCCGCATTTCTTCCTTTTTCGGCAAAATACGGTCCCTTTCACCTATTCCGGCACAGAACCCGGCCAGGTCGATCTCTTCCGGGCCGTACATTCCGGGCAATTCAGCAGTTTCCCCTCCGGAAAGAACGCATTCGCTTTCTTCGCATCCGGCAACGATACCGTTTACAATCTGTTTCAGCACTTCTTCGTTTATCCTGCCGCAGGCGATGTAGTCGAGAAAGGAAACCGGCTGAACATTACACACAATAAGGTCGTTCACACACATTGCCACCAGATCGATGCCGATGGTGGAATAATCGCCGAGCTTTTTAGCGACCAGGATTTTTGTTCCTACTCCGTCGGTAGTCGAAAAAAGCACCGGGTGCTCATACTTTCCGGCCTCGATCTCCACCCCCCCGGCAAAACCGCCGATAGAAGGTGAAACCGCTGAGCTTTGGAGCCGTTTTATATAGTTTGCAAAGGCTTCTCCCCCTTCGATATCGACCCCTGCTTCTTTATATGATCTAATATTCATTCTTCGCTCCATTCATTACGCACCGTTTTCGCAGACCGGAACCGGATAATCACCGCTGAAACAGGCGAGGCAGTAGTCAGCGGGTTTCTTTACACAGGTAACAAGTTTTTCCACGGGAAGAAACATGACCGAATCGGCGCCGATT
>CAYWIK010000049.1:0-15791 GCA_964458315.1 uncultured Spirochaetales bacterium
AACAAAGGGATATGATTTCCTTATCATCGATGAATGTCACCGAGTCCCAACCGTCACATTCGAACCGGTCCTCAAAACCATAAACGCCCGATACGTGCTTGGCTTAACGGCTACGCCCCAGCGAAAAGACCGTTTTGAATCGATTATCTTTATGCAGTGCGGACCTATTGCACACACTGTTGAAGATGTGAATCTGAAAAGCCAGGAACGGAAGGTATTTTTCCGAAGCACCGGGCTGCCGGATATCGGAACTGTACCGTCTATTCAGAAATTATGGGAGTACATAACCGAATCAAATGAAAGGAATGAGCACATACTATCCGATATATTGCACCTTCTCTCCGAGGGAAGATCTCCTCTGGTAATCTCCGATAGAACCGAACATCTGGATATGCTCAGCAATTCGTTAAAGGAAAAAACTGATACTTCGATATTTACCCTCACGGGTACAATGGGAAAAAAAGATAGGAAAGAAGCCATTGAAGCTGTAAAAGAACACGTCGATAATAAAAAGCAGTTTTGCTTTTTCTCCACAGGATCTCTTATCGGCGAAGGTTTTGATCTGCCGGAATTAGATACCATGCTTATCACTATGCCGATATCATTCAAGGGAAGATTAACGCAATATGTGGGAAGGCTCCATCGGCAAAACAGTCCTGAGAAAAAAAAGATAGCGGTATATGACTATGTGGATACCTGTTCCGGCATGACCATTTCAATGTTTAAGAAACGCCTCTCCGCCTATAAAAAGCTTGGATATATACCTCTGTATGATCCCGGGGATAAGATTGCAAAATGGTTATAGCTTATCATTTGGTATTCCATCGGTTCTATATACGTCAGATCACTAAGCTGCATAGAGGACCTTTCCCTCACGAGCAATGACACGCTCTATAGTCGGCAGTACACTTCTCTCTCGAAACGCGCTTTCATGTTCAACCAAAATATCAATATCACTGTCGGATTTCATTGTCTTCTGCGCATAACTGCCGAAAAGAATTATCTGTTTGGCTTCTACATGAGAAGTAATTACTTCCGTTACACGGATGATATCATCTTCAGTGATCATACAATTAGAATACCCTCTTCCCTCTAATGGATCAAGATAAATATCAGTTGATTGCTTATAACTCAAAACATGCGAAACATGTGACCAAAAATGCGACCACCTCCGGCCAGTTTTCGTCAATTTGACATCATGGCCAATCAAACAAAATCAACTTTCTCTTGACACATAAGGGGTCGGTTCAGACCTAATTTTTTTACTTTTTCTGTTACTTTTCCCCCTTCCCGTGGTTTTATTAGAAAACGACGGCAGTATTCCGTTGTTTTTCTTATATGCCCGTCTCCTTTTTTTGGGTTCCTTCCGGGGTTTTCACCTCCTTTTCCCCGGGAGGTTTTTTATACATCCTGCCATTGAAAGAAAAAGCTCCTGTCAGGTACAATCACATTGATGGACCCCTCTGTGCTCGTGACCTCAATTAAAAGTCGTGATCTGAAAAAGGTTGAAGAAGCGTTGGAATCCGGGGCTCAAGTCAATGACAGAAAAAACGAATACAGCCCGCTTCTGGAAGCCCTTCGTTTCAGCACCTTCGATATATGTTCGCTTTTAATCGAAAAGGGTGCGCGCCTGCGCAGAAACGGCAAGGAACGGGGGTATGCGAGAATTGTGGTTTCCACATGGGCAAATGAAGAACAGATCCGGCATTTTATCGAAGCGGGGGTTATCAAATCCGGCTGCCGAGGGTTTGGCCCCCTGCACAAGCTCGCAAAGGAAGGGAAACCGCATCTGTTTAAAATGTATATTGATCTGGGGGAACGGATCATGGGAAAAACGGTGTATTTTACCGGGAAAGGGCCCCTTGAGCGGGTACGGGAGAATAAAACCCCGCTTCATTATGCGGCCATGGCGCCGGAAAGAGAGTACAATGAACGGGAATGTTTTGAACACCCGCGGCAGCTGCGGGAAGGCGAGGTGATGCGGACTCCGCGGGAACTGGAAAATATAAAAGCGGGGAAATTGGAGGTCGCGAAGCTGCTTATCCGGCAGGGGGCTGATCCAAACGCCCTTGACCGTAAAAAATGCGCCCCTCTGTTCTATGCGGCAAGGGACCGGTTTCATACCATGGTCGAACTTCTATTAGACTATGGCGCTGATCCGCGGATAGGGAAGAACCCGGCGGTGGCTGCGTATATGCAGGGGGACCTTAAACTCGCCGAACGGATCGAAATAAACCGTACGTAAAAAGGTAAATTGTTTTATGGCCTTGACCATTGTCCCGCTTCGAGAAGATTCCACCCCGTGCGGTTATTTCAAAGAATTGACCTTTACAAGCGAGCATTTCCTTGTGCGGGATATCGGAGAAGAGGAGCTTGAATTACTTCTCTCCCGGGGATATCGCCATTTCGGTAAGTATTTTTTTCGTCCTGCCTGCGCTTCCGTTTCCGGCTGTACGAGGTGTCTTCCTATCCGCGTCAGACTCGAAGATTACCGCATGCCCAGGTCAGCACGGAGACTGATCAACCGGAATTCACAATTTCATACCGAAATTACCCCTCCAAGACCCACACCGGAAGCCTTTGAGCTCTATAAACTTCATAAAAAGCGGTTTGAAACCGGAGGCACTGAAAACTGGATGCTTTTTAAAGAATCCTTTTTCTATCCTCTTCCCGGGGCACGTCAGCTTTCCGTATACGACGATGACAAACTGATTGCAGTTACTCACTTTGATGAAACGCCTAATGCTTTGTCTGCAATTTATACCTATTATGACGAAGGGTATAAAAAGGAGAGTCTGGGGACGTATAACATATTTAAACTCGCGGAACTGGGCCTGCGGCAGGATAAACGGCGGCTTTATTTAGGATATTATATCCGGGAAAACAGCCACATGAACTACAAAGCCCGGTTTAAACCGAATGAATTGTGTGTATCCGAAGGGAAATGGTACGCCTTTGCAGACGCTGACGGGAAGCAGCATAATTCATGGATTATAGAAAAAGGATTTTATCCGGAATTACGGATCAGCCGAGGAAGGTCTTGATGATCAACAGTATCGACGTGATTCCTAAAACCGCATAGATAAAACCAATGTAATGTTTCCGTTTCATTGCCCGAACGAGAAGATATCCGGCTATAACGCCCCCGGGAATGACCGGGACCATCCATAGACCTAACAGCAGATTATGAGCTTCAATTCTTCCGAGGAGCGAGAAAGGCACCATTTTAATTACGTTTAAGCAGAAAAAAAGAAAAACGACTGTTGCCGCGAAATTCATTTTTTCCAGTTTTTGCGGCAGATAATACATATGCGCGACGGGTATTGCGTTGTTTGTCAGCGTGGAAATCACCCCGGTGCCGAAACCAAACCCGGTAGCAGGGGCCCATCCGTACTGTTTACCCTCTTCCCGCAATCTCTTAAGCATCCAGTTCTTCATAGCTTGATACGCAATAAATCCTATTCCCACTATTCCGATAATGAGCTTGAGCCATTTGTCGGGAATGTAGATGAAAGAATTCGCTTTCGAAACAAATAGGATACTGGCGACGAAAATCCCTGCCACGGCCCCGGGCAGAAGGGGAAGAAATCTTTTCCATAGAATGTGCTTCCGGTAGAGTATGACCCCGAATATGTCCATGACAATAAGGAGGGGCAGCATAAAGGCGACGGCAGTTTTGGCCTGTTCAACCTGCCCGGGCCAGATGAGAACCAGGATCGGGACCGCCATCGGCGCCGTAGGAAGGCCGCCTTTGCCCATGGCGACAAGAAAAACGGAGAGGGCGATCCAGAATATTTCAATTCCTGCATACTGACGGATAACACCAAGCATACCGGATTGCATCATGCCGATACGGCGCCTGTCAAGCGAGGTCTTCCCAGGATATTCCTTCTCCGGCAGAAACGGTCCGTTTGAGTTTCCTGCCCAGGACCATATCGAACCATTTCGGATGGAGGCCGGGCTTAAGCACTTTTTCAGTACGGAGGACGGCAACATTGTTTTTCTCCAAGACCGCTCCCCGTTCCAAATCGATAACTGCATGAAGAGAACGGTTTGACCGGGTATAGTTGCCGGCCTCGGAAGGGGCCAGCCGTTTGACGCCGTCTCCGAGTATCCTCTCCACCCGCGCATCGCCGTATTCAGCCTTGAGCGCCTCGACACTTTTACCGATACCGCCGTTTTCGTACAATTCTTCATACAGCCTGATCTCCCGTACCATCCGGCCAAACTCGAGGGGTTCCAGGGCGATCGGATCGTCCAGGCCGGGCCCGTCATGGCCGAGGCAGATGTGCTTTTCCACGGCCCGCGCGCCGATTGCGGCGGCAGCCGAAGGAACGAGGAGCGGGTCTTTCGAGTGGTCGGAGACACCGGCAGGAATACCGAACCGGGCGGACAGATTCGGTATTACTTTAAGGTTATATTCTTCTTCCGGGGCGGGATAGGCGGTGACGCAGTGCAGCAGCATGACGGAAGCCCCGGACGGCGTTTCCCGCTGAGGGGGAAGAAAGAAGGCCAGGGCGGATGTAATATCTTCCATCATCGAAACGCCGGTCGAAAGGATGACGGGGTCTCCGTAAGAGGCGACTTCGCGGAGAAGAGGAAAATGGTTAAGTTCAGGTGAAGCGATTTTGAACATCGTCACGCCCAACCACTTAAGAAGACGGGCGCTCCGTATCCCGAAGGGGGTGCAAAGGAACACGCAGTGTTTCGCTTCCGTTTCCTCCTTTAACATTGCGTAAAAGTCGGCGTTTCTTTCGAGCCGCTTAAATACATCGTAGAGCGGGACCTTGCCCCCGGGCAGGGGCACATTTCCTGTCCGCGGGTGTATAATTTCATCGGCAAAAACGGCCTGAAATTTTACACAGTCCGCGCCGGTATCCGCGGCGGCGCCGATGAGGTCCTTTGCCTTTTCAATATCTCCTCCGTGGGATGTTCCGGCTTCCGCGATAATGAATACGTTGCGGTCGGGCGGTGTCTTCATTTTTTCCATTATTTCCGCCTATGGTACAAAATTTTAGAAAAATACTCGACAGAAAGGGCCAATTATAATAAACTTCTTAATGCACTACCATTTATATCGGAAAAAGGAGCAAAACCATGCTGGAGATAACCTGCGATATGTGTAAAAAAGTGATCGAGGATGCCGAAAAGGATGTAAATTATTTTACCTTTCGTCATCTCGATATCTGCAGACCCTGTAAAAAACAGTTTGAAAGGGATATGGAAGATAGGATGGAAGAAACTAGTCCCTTTCACTTTCATAATTACTGGAAAACCTACAACAAGGAACTTATGAAAGCGGTGAAGTAGCTTAAAGATTTTCCGCCTTATAAGGCATTATTTTTTCAAAGCCGGTATAGGGAACCAGTTTGTTCGGAATACGGATCGCCCCATTCTCCTCCTGATGATTTTCCAAGAGGGCCACGATTGCACGGGAGACTGCAATGGCCGTACCGTTCAGCATATGAACAAACCTGGTTTTTTTCTCCTCTTTATACCGGATACCGAGCCGCCTGGCTTGATAATCGGTACAATTCGAGGTGCTCGTGATTTCTCCCCATTCCCCTGATTCACCCCTGCCGGGCATCCACGCTTCGAGGTCGTATTTCCGGTAGGCAGGAGCGCCGAGGTCCCCGGTGCAGGTATCGACGACCCGGTAGGGGATTTCCAGTTTCTGAAATATTTCTTCCTCTACATCCAGAAGCTCCTCGTGCATCTTTCCGGAATCTTCGGGAAGGCAGAAGGTAAACATTTCCACCTTGGTAAACTGATGGACCCGGTAAAGACCTTTTGCATACTGTCCCGCGGCGCCGGCCTCTCTCCGAAAGCAGTGGGACAATCCTGCCAGCCGCACCGGCAGCGTTTCCGGATCGAGCACTTCATGTGCGTGAAATCCTCCTAAGGTAATTTCCGCCGTTCCTACGAGACAGGCATCTTCTCCCTGGAGAGAGTAGATATTGCTCTCGGGTCCCCGCGGATTGAAACCAATCCCTTCGACGATCTCGGTACGCGCGATGTCCGGGGTGACCATCAAGGTAAAACCTTTTTCCCTCAGGATATCAAGGGCAAATCTGCTCAGAGCGAGCTCGAGTATAGCCCCTTCATTTTTGAGGTAATAAAACTTGGTGCCCGAAACTTTCGTTGCGGTCTCGAAGTCGATTATATCGAGGCGCTCTCCCAACTGGATGTGGTCCCGGGGTAAAAATTGAAACTTTGTCGGTTCTCCCTTTCTTCGGAGTTCGAGGTTGTCCTTTTCTTCCTTTCCCACGGGAACGTCCGGGTGTGCCATATTCGGTATTTGTTTTGCCGCTTCTAAGAGATCGGCTTCGGTTCTGCCCAGTTCCGCTTCTTTCAATGTAATTTCTTCTTTCAGCCGTTTTCCTTCTTCGATGAGAGACTGCCGCTCTTCCTGCGCCGTCTTCCCTTTCATTTTCTTTGCGTTTTCGTTTCGCCCCTGCCGGAGTGCGTCCGCCTCTCCGATCAGCTTGTTCCGTCGGTCGTACAGGGCCACGACCGCGTCGACGTCCGCTTCCATGAATCGGTTGGCGACATTCAGCTTGACCTCTTCCGCGTGTTCTTTGATAAATCGTAAATCCAGCATGGGTTGAATCATATAGAAGGGAGGCTCTTTTTACAAGCCGCCCGGAATATATTAAAATAGATTTGGAGGAGAAATATGAAAGTATCGACGGTGGAAGAAATGCGGGACCTTGATAAAGGAGCTGTTGAGCGTTACGGTATTCCGGATTTATTGCTCATGGAAAATGCGGGAGGCGCCGTCTACGAAGTGATTCGCCGCCGCTACGGAATTGAAGGAAAGCGGTTTGCCCTTTTATGTGGAGGAGGCAACAATGGTGGCGACGGGTTGGTCATTGCCCGCAAGCTCAGTTCATCCGGCGCGGAAACGGCCCTGTTTTTTTTCGGTAAACGGAAAAAGCTCGGTTCCTCCGCGGGGACCAATTACGATATCTGTGTTAAAGCGGGGATTTCGATCGACGGGTCCCGGGACCTCGATGCAATTGGCCGCGCCCTCGCTCGGTGCGATGTGGTAGTCGACGCCCTTTTCGGTACCGGGCTTGCCCGGAATGTTGAAGGAGATTATGCGGAAGTGATCGGACTCATTAATGAAAGCGGAAAGCCGGTAGTGAGCGTGGATATTCCTTCCGGAATTGGGGGAAACAGCGGTAAAGTCATGGGAACCGCGGTCCGCGCGGAGGCTACCGTCACCTTCGGACTCCCGAAACTGGGAAATATCCTCTATCCGGGATGGGAATACTGCGGAGAGCTTTATGTAACGCATATTTCTTTTCCAAAGGAGCACTCCGGGGGCGCGCAGCTGAAGTTCGCACTCAATCTCCCTGTTCCCGTTCCTCCCCGGCACCCGGAAGGCCACAAAGGGACCTTCGGAGACGCCCTTTTCATAGCAGGGGCGGGCACCTACTACGGCGCCCCCCTGCTCTGCTCCCGTTCATTTCTTCGGGCGGGGGGCGGATATTCACGGCTTGCGGCGCCGCTTCCGGTGATCCGCGCTATTGCCGCGGTAAACAGCGAGGTGGTGTGTGTGCCCCTGAAAGAGACGCAGGGGGGCGCCGCGGCACGGGAAAACGCCGAACTGCTTGCAGATCTTGCCGCACAGGTCGATGCAGTCGTGCTTGGACCGGGAATGTCCCTGGACGAGGAGACACAGGAACTGATACGGAAACTTGTACAGGTTGTAGAAAAGCCCCTCCTTATCGACGGCGACGGGCTGACTGCCCTCAGTGCAGATATGGATCTGCTTAAAAAAAGGAAGGCGTCCACGATACTTACCCCGCATCCGGGAGAGATGTCCCGAATTGCCGGCGTGGGGGTCGGGGAGGTTCTCGAGAACCGGTTTCAGGCAGCTGCTGATACCGCATCCCGGTACAGCGCAGTCGTGGTCCTCAAAGGTGCGCGGACCTTGGTTGCGTCTCCCGGGGGAGAAGTTTTTATCAATATGACCGGGAACTCCGGTATGGGGACCGCGGGGTCCGGGGATGTGCTGGCCGGGACCATAGCGCTATTTCTGGCTTCGGGGCTTAATCCTGTTGACGCCTGCAGGGCGGGGGTGTACATCCACGGCGCCGCGGGAAGCGCCGCTGCGGAAGCGCTTGGGGAGGACGGCATGCTGGCCGGTGATATCATGGAACATCTTCCTATGGCGGTACGGCGGTATAGACAGCTGGAGGGGAAAAACGAGTTTATCGAGGTTCTATAAATAGAGATGCATGGCTGTTTCGTCGCACTCCTCCAGTTTCGGGCATTCGAGACACTCCCGCCACATTTTCCGCGGAAACCGGTCCTTGTCTACGACGGTGAACCCCATTTTTGCAAAGAAATCGACCTGATAGGTGAGGGTGATGATCTCCGGCATCTTGAGCCGCCGCCCTTCGTCGAGAATGGACCGGACGAGCATTTTACCCACACCCTTTCCCTGGTATTCATCTTTGACCGCGAGGGACATGATCTCCCCCATATCGGTCCAGAGAGGAACAAAGGCGCCGCAGGCTGCAATCCCGTCTTCATTATCTACTACCACGAAAAAGCCGGCAAGCATGGTAATGATCCGGTATTTGCTCCGCGGGAGCATGAGCCCACGCTTTGCCATTAAATTGGACAATTTGAAAATTTCGCCTACATCTTCGGCCGTGGCTCTCCGGACGGTGAACCCCGGGATTTCGGCCTTCTCCTCGATTTGTTTGCCGCCGCTTTCTGTCAACACGCTGTTATCATTTTTCATGAAATCTCGCCATCTCCTTTATTTCAGGCGTCTGTCCTGAATCGGAGGTGATCTTGTTGTGGACGATAGAGGCGACCCCGGTGGAAAGGCCGAAGAGATTGATAAATCCGGTAGCGTCTTTATGATCGTAGGATGTCTCTCCAAAGGAAGCGAGCTCCGCCATATAGAGCGAATAGGGCGATTTCCTCCCGCCTACAATAACATTCCCCTTGTAGAGCACTAGTTTGACCGTCCCGGTCACGAACTCCGATGCCTTTTCCATGAATGCTTCCATCGAACGGCGCAGAGGAGAAAACCACTTTCCGCTGTATACGAGGTCCGCATATTTCATGGCCATCATCCGCTTGTATTCCAGGGTTTCTTTGTCCAGGGTGATCATTTCGAGTTCCCGGAGTGCGGCATAAAGGATTGTTCCCGCCGGGGTTTCGTATATTCCTCTGCTTTTCATTCCGACGACCCTGGTTTCCACAACGTCCGCCCGCCCGACTCCGTTCTCGCCGCCGACCTCGTTCAGGTAGACGATCATCTCGTAGGGCGACATATTTTTCCCGTCCACCGATACGGGAATTCCCTTTTCGAAGTCGATCAGGACCTCCCTCTCCTTGTCCGGAGCGTCTTTCGGCGATTTGGAGAGGAGGAACAGGTCTTCCTTCGGCCGGTTCCACGGGTCCTCTAAATCTCCCCCTTCGTGGCTCATGTGCCAGACGTTCCAGTCCCTGGAATAGATATTCTTTTTGGATATATTGCCGAGGGGAATGTTGTGCTTTTCCGCGTATTCGATTGCCGCCTCCCGGGAATTGATGCTCCATATTCTCCACGGCGCAATGACCTTCAAGTGCGGCGCTAAAGCTTTATAGGTGAGCTCGAAACGCACCTGGTCGTTTCCCTTTCCCGTGCAGCCGTGGGATACGGCGTCGGCCTTTTCCCGCAGGGCGACATCGACTTGATGTTTCGCCTGCAGCGGCCTGGCGATCGAGGTCCCGAGGAGATATTTTCCCTCATAGACCGCACCGGCCCGAAGTACGGGGAAGAGATAGTCCTTGGCAAATTCTTCCCGAACGTCGCGGACATAGAGTTTTGATGCTCCGGAAGCGATTGCTTTTTCTTCCATATTGTCCCAATCTTCGTCCTGTCCGACATTGGTGCACATGGCCACGATTTCCGCTTGGGAATAGTTTTCCTTGAGCCAGGGTATGATGATCGATGTGTCCAGCCCGCCTGAATATGCGAGAACGATTTTCTTAATGTTTCCTGAATCCATATATTACTCCTTGTTTGATATGGTTGAAAAAACTTTATCTAATATGCCTGCTCCCTTGTCGATTTCCTCTTCGGAAATTATTAAGGGAGGAGCAATCCTGATTACTCCGGCGCCGGACCGCAGTACCAGGAGGCCGCTGCCGCGCGCCTCGGTAAGGACCTTACCGGTCAGGGCTTTTAATTCTTCTTCCGCCAATTCCGGGTCTACCGCGATCCCCTGCAAAAGTCCTTTTCCTTTTATGCCGGCGAGCATTGAGTGCCGCGATACAAGCTCTGTAAGTCTTCTCGTAAGATATTCACCTTTTTGCTTGACCGAATCTAAAAAGGAAGGATTGAATATTTGGTCCACGACATAGTTTGCAACCGCTGTGGTTACCGGCCCGCCGCCGAAGGTCGTGCCGTGGTCGCCGATGGTGAGAAGAGAGTTGATATTTTGCGGTATCAGCGTAGCAGAGAGGGGGAGTCCGCCCGCGAGGGGCTTGGAAAGAGTGATGATGTCCGGTTCGAGGCCGGCCCAGCTCGATGCATAAAATTCACCGGTCCGTCCGCACCCGGTCTGGACCTCGTCGGCGATGAGGATTATGTCGTTGTCGCAGCATGCCTTTTTTAAGGCGGCCGCGAACTCCGGCTGCATGGTGTCGAGGCCCCCTTCCCCCTGAATTACTTCTACAATAACAGCAGCGAAATCGGCGGAAAGGCCGTTTCTAACTGCTTCCGCGTCATTGTAGGGGAAAACTTCTACGCCGGGGACGAGAGGCCCGTACGGTTCCTGATATTTTGGTGTTGGCGTACACGAGAGTGCGCCCAGGGTCCTGCCGTGAAACGCACCGGTAAAGCAGGCTATTTTGTGTTTTTCCGCGCCGAACGTCCGGGATGCATAGAGCCGAGCGTATTTGATTGCGCTTTCATTCGCCTCTGATCCGCTGTTGCCGAAATGGACTGCCGCAAAATTGCCGGTTGCAGCCAGTTTCGCGGATAGTTCAATCGCCGGCTCGGTTGCATAGAGGTTGGAGACATGGATGATTTTTTTCATCTGCTCACAGGCGATATTTGCCAGATCTTCTCTCCCGTATCCGAGTGCGTTTACCGCAATACCCGATCCGAAATCGAGGTACCGGTTCCCGCTGCAATCTTCCAGATAGACCCCGGATCCGCGGTCCAGTAAAAGCAGTTCTTTTGTGTATTGTCCCGGAAAATAATGTTCCTCCGTTGTATGCGCTTTCATATGGCCTCCTTTTCGAGGGTGATAACAGTTCCCTTCGAGCCTTCGAGCAGTTTCTGTAAGTCTTCGACGTCCGCGTACCGGCCGATAATAATCTCCCCCACTCCGCCTTCGAGGGCCTGCACCGAAGAACGCACCTTCGGGATCATTCCCCCGGCAATGGTGCCGGCGGTGATTTCTTCCTCTACCTGTTTTCTGTGCAGCTTTTCTATAACCTTTCCTTCCTTAAGGATGCCCGGAACATCGGACAGAAAGATGAGATGTTTTGCCGGGAGGACGGCCGCGACCGCGAGGGCGGCCTCGTCCGCATTGATATTGAGGGCCATGCCTTCATCATCCATCGAAGTGGAAGAGATGACCGGGGTATATCCGTTTTCCAGCAGCAGTCGAAGCAGAGTAGGGTCTACTTTGGTGATCTCCCCGGTGCAGGTTGTGTCTCCGTTTTCACAAGAAAGGCGTACCCCGGTAAATAATTTCCCGTCGGAACCGCTTAAGCCCGCGGCAGGCATATACCGGCCGCACATCCGCACAATGTACTTGTTCATCTTGCCGGCCAATACCATGTCCACGATGTCCATTTCTTCCGGACTGGTCATTCTGATACCGTCCTTGAATACCGGTGTCAAGCCGAATTTCGCGGTAACCTTAGTCACTTCGGCGCCTCCGCCGTGTACGATGATAAAACGATACCGAGAGGAAAGGGTGCTCATCTCTTCGAGGAACTGAAGCAGCGCCGCTTTTTCTGAAGCCGCCCGCCCGCCGATTTTTATGACCGCAATATCTTCGTGCATTATAATTCTCCGTGAAGCGGCAGCCCTTCGGTCTCTTCGAGCCCGAACCGAATGTTCATGTTTTGGACCGCCTGCCCCGACGCTCCTTTCATCAAGTTGTCTATACATGAAAAAAGCAGCAGGGTATCTCCCTCCGCGTGCCAGCTGATGTCGCAACGGTTGGACCCCCGCACGTCCGCCGTTTCGGGCAGGGCCCCCGACCGTATCTGGACGAAGGGGGTGTCCCGGTATGCCGCGGAAAGAATATATTCGACGTCCCCCGCTGAAAAACCCTTTTCGAAGGGCACCGCCGTAGTTACCGACATCCCCCGCTTGAGAGGGACCAGGTGGGGGGTAAACAAGGCTTCAAGCCCTGAAACTTCCGGGTCATTCCCCTCCGCCGAACCGCGTTGCATGTTCCGATCGAGTTCCTGCTGTATTTCCCCGCAATGCCGGTGTGTTTTTCCCGGTGAGTAGGGGCCGCAGTTTTCCGTTCGTTCGCAGAACAGCAGATTTTCCTTTGCTTTTTTCCCCGCTCCGGATATGCCGGAAAGGGCAGTGATGTACGCCTTCCCGCGGACAGCTCCTTTCTGCAGGAGAGGAATCAAGGGCAACAGGGCAGCGGTGGGATAGCAGCCCGGGTTGGCAATCAGGTCCGCCTTTTCTATCGTTTCACGGTATATTTCGCACAGTCCGTATACTGCATGTTCGAGAAGGTCAGTTCGGGGCGGTTTTTGTCCGTACGCCTTTTCGAATATTTCCGGATCTTTAATACGAAAATCGGCGGAAAGGTCTATTACCACGCTTTTATCAAAGAAGGGCGCGCAAATTTGTGCCGATTTCAGGTGGGGAAGGGCGGCAAAGACAACATCAGGCTTTTCCGAAACCGCTTCTTCCACAGTAAGCATCCGTCCGTTCTTCACTGTGCACTTGTCCAGGAGCGAGGGTGCCAATCCCCGATCAATCCCTGTTACCGGCACGCCGGCAACGGAGGAGCTCACCGGAAGAATTGTTTTTACTGCGGGATGATCTCCAAGAAGCCGCAGGAGGATTAAACCGGTATAACCTGTTGTTCCGAGAATTGCTGTTTTCATTCGCTCAACTCCAAATAAGGTACTTTTTCCAACAGGACGGACAGAAACGATTCCCTGTCCATCCCCTCTCGAATGACGAGGAGGACCGTATCGTCCCCGGCAATGGTGCCTAAGATTTCGTCAAACTCAAAATTGTCCAAGGCAAAGGCGACACTGTTTGCATGACCGGGCATGGTATGGAGAACACCGATATTACCGGAAAAAGCGATGGAAATTGTCCCCCGTTCAATATCGCCGATAAACCCTTCTTCCGATTCTTTGCAGGCTTCGGCTTCCGGCAGGCGGTATACCAGGCCGAATTCCTCATCCGGGATCTTCCCTACTTTAAGAAATTTCAGATCCCGCGACAAGGTTGCCTGGGTTACGAAAAATCCCCGGCTATCGAGATGTTCCAAAAGGCTCTCTTGACTACCGATTTTCTTCGTTTGTATGATGTCTTTAATGGCACGAAGCCGGTTTAAACGTTCTCTCATATTTTATTGTCCGTATAAATATACAGCCTTATTGCATATTTATACATTTTTGCGAAAGAGTCAAGAGGCGCAGATAGTAAAGGACCGATATTAAATGGAAAGAAATAATGGATAATGTAGAATTAGATCCTGATGCGATTGCCGGACACAGCCGCGACGGAAGAATCGAGGTTTCCCTGACGGAAGATTTGCTCGAAGCGCGGGGAGAGTTCATTCCTCCTTTAGGCCGCGGCCGGCCGATCGATCTCGAATACGCGGAAAAGTTATTCGAAAGCAGGGGAATTACCTCTGGAATCGATTGGGACAACGTGCGCGAAGCAATCTTGGAATGTAATTCAAGCAGGAAAAAACTATCCGATGTGGCGGTGGCTAAGGGAATAAAGCCGAAACCTGAAATACCTGCTCACTATGCTGTACGGAATGGTCTGTTAAAAGATCACCAGCCAAAGGTCACCGCTTCGGGAAAAATCGATCATAAAACGGTAAGCCCCTACACTTTTGTTCATAAAGATGATGTTTTAGCGGTCCGGGTAGATCGACAGGAAGGGAGGGAAGGGACCGGAGTGACCGGCGAACCGGTTTCCTTCGACCGTCGAGAGGTGGACTCCTATTCCCCGGGTGAAGGCACCTACACGGAGGAGAATAAAGTAAAAGCGTCGTTTTCCGGGCGGTTCGCCCTGCAGGGGGAATCGCTTGCCGTAACCCAATACTTAGAAATACGGGGCAGTATCGATTATCACACCGGGCATGTGATTTTTCCCGGCGACGTGACGGTAACCGGGGAGATCCGGGAAGGTTTTCAGGTGTACGCGGGCGGCTCGGTCTACTGCAAGGAGACGATTGAAGCCTCGGAAGTGATTGCGAAAAAGAATATCGTGTCCCAGATGGGGATAATCGGAAAGGAGAAGGGAATTATCCGGACAGGCGGCGGGTTGGAGGCGAAATTTGTCGAAAGCTGCCGGGTGAAAAGCAGAGGCAGAGTTTTCATTCACGACAGCATTTTAAACTCACATGTAAAAACCCTCGACCGCATTGAAACCGGGGAGGGAGGAAAAATCGTCGGAGGAGAGCTGACTGCTGTGCACGGGATTACCGCGTCGCAGATCGGTAATGAAGCTTTTCATCATACCTATGTTCAGTGCGGAGTCGATTTTGTGGCGCAGAAAGAGTTGGACAAGGCAAAAAAGAAGCATTTGGCCCTCTATTTAAAACTGCAAACCGTGGATACCATGCTCAAGGAAAGGGGTTCTAAAGAGCTGGAATCACTCAAAACGAAAATCAACGAGCAGCTTGCGTCCCTAATCGAGAAAATGAACGAACTCCTCGACAAAGTAAGCGGTGATGAGAATGCAGAAATAGTTGTAAACGATAAGGTTTACCCCGGAACGACTATCGATATTTGTCATACCGATTTTATCGTGGAAGAGGTAATGTCGAGAGTCAAATTCAGGCTGGACAGGAAAATTGGGCGGGTGGCGGCCGAACCTCTTGGATAGCAGAACGATTGCCGTAGCGGTAAGCGGCGGCGTGGATTCGAGTGCAGCTGCCTACCTTCTCACACGCGGAGGCGGCCGCCTTTTCGGCGTAAGCCATGTTATCTGGCCGGACGATGAAAACAGGAATGCCCGGGCCCTTTCCAGGGCAGCCGAGGTCTGCGGGCGTCTCGGAATACCCTACGCGGCCCTTGACCTTCGTCAGGAGTTCAAGGCGTGTGTTATCGATGATTTTGTACATACTTACTTTGCGGGAAAAACACCCAATCCCTGTGTCCGCTGCAACGAACGTATACGGTTTTCTCGGTTTTACTCGATACTTAAGAAATCCTTTGAGGAAGACGGGAACCTTCATGCGGGAGAACCTCTTTATTTTGCGACCGGGCATTATGTCCGTATCAAACGGATCGGCGAACAATGGTACCTTCAAAAAGCCTTGGATACGGATAAAGACCAGTCCTATATGCTCTATAAAATTCCTAAAGAAATCCTGCCGTTCCTCATTTTTCCTCTCGGGGACCTTAAAAAAGAAGAAGTGGTGAAAATCGCCGGGGAGAACGGGCTCCCCTCAGCCTCGGTCCGTGAGAGTCAGGATGTCTGTTTTGTCGAGGGAACCTATAACGAATATCTCCGGGAGGTAATTGCTTCGGGAGAGTGGGACCCCGGCCGGGGGGACGGGGAAGGGGAGATCGTCGATTCCGCCGGCAATGTGCTGGGAATG
>CAYWIK010000050.1:0-15552 GCA_964458315.1 uncultured Spirochaetales bacterium
AACGAAGAATAAGCTCTTCATCCAGGGGGACCAGGCTCCGCGGATCGACCACTTCGACCGACACACCGTCCTCCCGTTCCAAAACCGCCGCGGCGGCCAAGGCTTTGTGGACCGTAAAACTCGTAGCGACTATTGTTGCATCCGTCCCTTCCCGTTTTATATCTCCCTCTCCGAGGGGAATGGCGTAACTCCCTTCCGGAGCCGGAGTAAAAGCATCGCCGAGGTCGTCCACAGCGGTTTTCGCTTTTCCTCCGGGAGAAGCGCCGCCGTAGAGCAGTTTGTGTTCGAGGAAAACCACGGGATTATCGTCCCGTATCGCGGAAACCAAAAGCCCTTTTGCGTCGTATGGGCTTGAAGGCATCACTACCTTCAAGCCGGGGCAGTGGGCAAACCATGCTTCTAAACTCTGAGAATGCTGTGCGGCCCTGCCGGTAGCGCCTACGGGCGCGCGAAGCACCAAAGGAATCGATACCTGCCCTCCCATCATCGAACGCATCTTGGCGGCTTGGTTGCAGAGCTGGTCCATCCCGCAGGCGATAAAATCGTTGAACTGACATTCCGCCACAGGCCGCAGGCCCGTCATGGCTGCACCGAGTGCGGCGCCGATAATCGCTATTTCCGATATGGGCGTGTCCCGCACCCTCTCTTCGCCGAACATTTCCATTAGTCCGTGGGTCACCCGGTACGCGCCGCCGAATACGGCGATGTCTTCTCCAAGGAGCACGACTCCTTGGTCCCGCTCCATCTCTTCGATAAGCGCCTGTCTCAGGGCGTCGACAATTTTTTTTGATTCCACTCTGCTCTCCCTATGCATAGATATATTTTTTGTAGTCTTCCGGGCCCGGGTCCGGGCTTTCCTCTGAAAACCGGACCGCCTCGTCCATTTCTTCTTCCGCCTCCGCGGCAATTCCTGCGAGCCGCTCCTGCTGAATTGCAAAATCAGACATAACGACATTTCCCCAGGACTCTATCGGGTCTCGTTTTTTCCACTCTTCCACTTCAGCCTTCGACCGGTAATTGGCGGGCTCAAACCGTGAATGCCCCCGGTACCGGTAGGTCTTGCATTCCAGGATCGCCGGTCCCCCTCCTGACCGCGCCCCGTCAATGAACTCTCCGGCAGCGCGGTACACTTCCCGGACGTTCATCCCGTCCACCGTGGTTCCCGGGATTCCATACGCGGAGGCCCGATCCGCAATATTGTCGAGGACCATCGTCCGTTTGTAATGGGTGGAAAAACCGTAGAGGTTGTTTTCGCATACAAAAAGAACCGGAAGTTTCCAAACCGCTGCCAGATTGACCCCTTCGTGGAAGGCCCCCTCGTTTGCGGCACCGTCACCGAAAAAGGCGACGGAAACTTTTCCGGATTTTTTATAGCTGCACGTCCACCCGGCGCCGACTGCAATCGGGATACCCGCACCCACAATAGCATTCGCCCCGAGCATGCCGACGCTGAAATCCGCGATATGCATGGAACCGCCCATCCCTTTACAGCAGCCGGTTGATTTTGCGAACATCTCCGCCATGACGTTGTTGACATCGGCCCCTTTGGCAATGCAGTGTCCGTGCCCGCGGTGGGTACTGGTAACATAGTCGTCCTTGTCAAGATGCGCGCATACCCCGGCGGCGACCGCTTCCATTCCGTTATACTGATGCATGCTTCCCGGCATTTCCCTGGTAGAAAACAGATAATAGAGTTTTTCTTCAAATGCGCGGATCCGCACCATGGTACGGTACAAATCCAAAGCAATATCCGTATCGATTTTTTTCATGCAGATTCTCCTTTCGATATATCATTCTTTTCTTCCTCCCGCTCCAGGGCAATAAGCCGGACCGGACAGGAATCCAGACCGATCACGGAAAGAGCCAGGACAAACATCACAAACCTATTCTGCCTGAGTTCGCCCAAGTTCGCCGCAAACTCGATGATCGGTATTTCATGGTCCATCAAAAGCTGATGGTTCGGCTGGTTCTTCACACCCTTCACCTCAATCCCCGACGCATCGGTCCCGATCAAATTGATTTTTTTTTCCTCAATAAGCCAGCGGATTGCCTCGGTTGCGATCATCGGCCGATCGTGGGAGCGGTCGGTCCGGTAGAGAACATCGCACCCGAACCGGAACATAACCGCATCGCCCTGCCCGATATGGGCGCCGTCCTGCCTGATCTCCTCCAGGGAAATCATGTCCATCGGCTGTTTGAAAGAATAATCTAAAAGTACCGTATCGGTTATCAGCCGGTCGAGGGGAAAATGGGAAGCATCCATGCCGTTTTTGTTGTGATGATAGGGAAACTCGATGTGGGTCCCGCAATGGGAGAACATGTGCATTTCCTGCAGGATATACCAGGTTTCTCCGTCCTTTTCATACTGGGGGTAGAGTTCCGTGGTATCGTAGGTTTCGAGCTCGAGTTTATACTCCTCTTTCCCCGGAATAAGGGTGTGGCTCAAATCGACAAAACGCCCTTTTATCATGAAATTTTCCCCTTTCTGTTCGGTTTTACATCACCGGTCTCGAGAAGCCTTTTCAGATCCTGCAGAAATTCGGCGGCGTCTTTTCCGTTTACGATTCGATGGTCGATTGCAATGGTCGCCGTACATACAGGAAGGACATTTATTCCGCCCTCGGAAACCACCGCCTTTTCTTCGATTTGCCCGATGGCCAAGGCCGCGCTCTGTCCCGGATAAACGAGGGCGTCGAAGTGAGTAACGGGAAACATGCCGAGATTGCTCAAAAGCATGCATCCCTCTCCCCCGGGCTCCTTATCGCTCTTCCAGCTTCCTTCAACGATCTTCCACACCGTGTCCTCGATTTCCTCCTCTATTTCTTCAGGTGACTTCCGGTCAACGTCTTTAAAGGCAGGGGTGTAAAGGCGTTCTTTCTGCGCCACCGCGAGGGCAACGTTGCAACGCCCGCGCTGATAGACCGACAAGCTGTTTCCGGTTCCGCGGACACAGTAACGGAGAAACGATCGATGCCGCATAATAACCTGCCCGACGGCATGCAGATAGAGCGCGTCGTAGCGGACCCCGAGAGATTCCTTCTCCTTCATCGCCCTTGCCATGTTGATGGCGGCGGCAAACCGGACCGTCGGGATTTCCCTGTTGCTGCGTTCCACCGCCCCTAAGACCAGACGCTGATTAAAAGAAAGCTCGACGGGAATGTCCCCCGCGCCGGCAGCGGAAGATTTCGTCGAAGGCTGTGACTCGGCGGGCTTCTCGGCCCCCGCGCCGGCTTTTCCGGCGGCTGCCTGCTCAACATCGTGTACGGTAATTAACCCGTCCGGACCGGTCCCCTCTATTTCCTCTACAGACACTCCGGATTCCGCGGCGAGCCTGCGTGCGGCAGGCGCCGCATTGACTGCGGCCGCCGGGGTTTTATCCGGCACGGACCGTTTAATCGTCCCGATGACCTCTCCCGGCTCACAGGTCTCCCCTTCTCTTTTAATAATTTCACCGAGGGTCCCCGATTCAACCGCCTCGATCTCTAAAAGCCCCTTGTCCGCCTCGATTTCAGCAACGATCTCCCCTCGCTCAACGGTATCTCCGCTTTTTTTATGCCATATCACCAGGGTAATATCCGACCCGAGCTCCTCGGAAGCGGGGACGCGTATTTCGCTTTTCATGTCTCATCAAACTCCTTTTTATCGAATTCTGTCCGCAAAAATTTATCGGTTATGCGGTTCACCGTATCATAATCAATTGTAGGACTTTTGCATCCGGCAGCCAAAAGAAAAAGAGCATCGACTAAACACATTTGAGCAATCCGGGAACGTATGGCGGTAATTTTCACCTTGGTTTCGGGAAAGGATGTGCAAAGCAGAAAATCGCACCTTTTTGAAAGGGGTGTTTCGATGTAGTTTGTAATCCCGATAGTTGTACCGCCCCTCTCTTGTACCAAGGACACTCCTTTTACCGTAATTGCCGTCCTGCCGGAGTGGGAGAGGGCAACCGCGACATCTTTCGGTCCCGATGTAAAGGCATGAAAGATGATCTCCGTTGGGTCCACACACGCCCTCGCCGGGATCCCCAGCTGGGAAAAACGCATGGCCGCATCGAGGGCGATATAACCGGAACTTCCGATTCCATAAAACATGACCTTTTCGGCCAATCCGATTTTTTTCGCCGCCTGATTGAGGATTTCAGCGGATTGAAGTTCCAGAGTATCATTGAGGCTCTGAATGTTTCCTTGAAATACCTTCCGGACCATCTCTTCCGGGGAATCGCCCGCACGAATGCCCCGATAAAATGCATCCTCCCGCACTGCCGTGTGTTTAACCAGACCCATTTTAAATGCGGAAAAGGTAGGAAATCCCAGTTTTTGCACGAGTCTGCTCACGGTCGCCACACTTGCCCCGCAGGCATCGGAGATTTCATAGACCGACTGAAAGGGTATCTTTTCCGGATCGGAAATGATATAATCGCCGATCCGTCTTTCGGTTTCCGAAAGCTGCGGATATGCAAGCCGGATTATTGTTACCGGGTTTTTATCGTCGCTGTTTAATTTCTCAGTCATTTTGTAACCTTGTTACGTATTTAATATGATACTTGTAACTTAGTTACATACTAATGTCAATAGGCGCACGGTAAATAAACACAATTATTAAAAGGACGGCAGAGATGAAAAAAAACATTACATTTACGGCTGCGGCAACGGTTACAATCCTCGTACTGCTGTTTACCGCAGGATGCGCCGGAGCGAGATTTGATTTTGCATATCCATCCGAGGAAGTCCGGAAAGTGGTCGCTCCCTACGTTCCCGAATATCCGGAAACGAATTTCGCGGTTATCAGCGATCTCCACATCTATGATAGGTCCCTCGGCACCTCAGGGGATGCTTTCCGAAAATATCTCGATGAGGACAGAAAAATGCTTGTAGACAGTGAGGAAATCCTCCTTCAAGCCATAGAAAAAATCATAAAGCAAAAACCTCAATTCACCGTTGTTCCCGGAGATCTTACAAAAGACGGCGCGCTCATCTGCCATCAACTTGCAGCCGGACACCTTACCGCCCTTGAAGCAAATGATATATCGGTGTTTGTAGTGCCCGGCAACCACGATATTCTCAATCCTCACGCACACCGTTTTACCAAAGAGGGTCATGAAAAGGTGGAACACGTGACTCCAAAAGATTTTGCCGATATCTACGCCGAATTCGGCTATGGAGAAGCCTTGCTCAGAGACCCGACTTCCTTAAGCTACGTGGCCGAACCGGTCGACGGCCTATGGCTTCTCGCCCTCGACTCCGCAGTCTATGAGAACAATCTGGAAGCGGACAAACCGGTAACCGAAGGGGCATTTACGCGGGAGCAAATTAATTGGATCGAAGGGGTACTCCTCGACGCGGCCCGGAAGGGAAAGGCGGTTATTGCATTCATGCACCACGGCGTATTAGAGCATTTTGATTCCCAGGAGAAGTATTTCGGCCAATATGTTATCGAAGATTACGGGCCGATATCCCGTATGCTCGCGGCGTATAAGGTGCGCCTGGTTTTTACCGGTCACTATCACGCCCAGGACATTACAATGGCGGAATGGAAGGACGATACTTTTATTTACGATATCGAAACGGGTTCTCTTGTTACCTATCCATGCCCCATCCGTTTTGTGTCCGTTGATTCGTCCCAGAATGCCGGAATCGACTCTGAATTTATTACATCTTTGCCGTCCTACCAAAAAGAAGGGAAAGATTTTGCTTCCTTTGCGGCGGAATATGTTCATGAAGGAATTAAGAAAATCGCCGTGCAAACCATGACAAACTTTAATATGAAGGAAGAAGAGGCGATACAGCTGAGTGGACAGATTGCCGATGCGTTCGTTGCTCATTATAAAGGAGACGAGCAGTTCGAGGGAAAAGAAATGATTACCACGAAAGGCCTAAGCGTGAGGGGAAAGCTGGTAGTAGGAAGCAGAAAGCAGCTGGTATACGATCTTTGGACTGATAAACCCCCGGCGGACAACGGGATTATCATTAATCTGACAAACGGATCATGGAAAGAACAATGAATGAGGTCCGTTAATGTTAATCATAACTATTGTGCGGCTTGCATAAATTTGGCTTTTCTAAGGAGTACTATATGAGTTCGACTCAAAAAAGATTCAATTATCTAGGTATAGGAGTGCCGGATATTCTTTTGCCGAAAAAGGATATCGATTTTAAAAAATGGGCGGTCATTGCCTGCGATCAATTCACCTCCGAACCCGATTATTGGAAAAAGGTGGAAGGGTATGTCGGCTCCGCCTATTCCACTCTTCATCTTATTTACCCGGAAGTCTACCTGAACAGGCCGGACATAGATGAACGGATCGAAAATATCAACCGCAATATGAAAGAATATATCAAAGCAGAAGTATTTCGCGAGCTTCCATCTTCCTTTGTGCTGGTAAAGCGGAAACTTCCCGGAGGGTCGGTCCGGACCGGGCTTGTGCTCGGCCTCGATTTGGAACGTTATTCCTATGAAAAAGGAGCGCGCACCCTTATTCGGGCAACGGAAGGCACCATTCTTGACAGACTTCCGCCGCGAATCCGGATCCGCGGGAATGCCCCCATCGAACTCCCCCATATCATGGTATTGATAGACGATAAGGATGATTTGGTTTTTTCCGGGCTCCGGGAAAGGGAAGATCAACTCCCGCCGCTCTATGACTTCGACCTGATGGAGGGAGGCGGCAGGCTTTCAGGGTTTCAGGTACAAGACGAAACGGCGCTCTCCGGTGTTGCCGAAGCATTCGAGAAGCTGTATCGGAAAGCTGCGGCTGCCGACCCGGATGCCCCGAATGAAGCGTCTAAAGAATCTCCGCTTCTCTTTGCCATGGGAGACGGCAACCACTCTTTCGCAACCGCAAAAGCCATTTGGGAAGAAACGAAAAAAAACACGGGGAACATGGAACATCCGGCACGATGGGCAATCGTCGAATTGGTAAATATATATGACCGGGGTCTCGAATTTGAACCGATCCATCGCCTCGCCTTGAGGCTGGACATTACCATCCTGAAAGATTTTTTGGACAAGTTCAAAGAGCGGGAGCATACCGGAAGCCGGGCTACTCCACGCTACGAGCCGGCGGCGGATTTCCCATCGGCAATTGCCCGGATTTCGGGCAGCGGAGAGCATCGCATCGCGATCACCTCAAAAGATGAGTACGGCGTGCTTGTTTTCCCCGAACCCGAGGCCAATCTGGCGGTTGCGAGCCTCGACGGGTTTCTCGAGAAACTTGGAAGTACCGTCGATTTTACCGTTGATTATATCCACGGAGCGGAAACAACACGGGAACTCGCCTCTGTTACGGTAAAGGCGGAGCCTAGGACCGGCTTCATCCTGCCGGACTTCTCAAAAGACCAGCTTTTCCCCACGGTGGTCCGTGACGGCGCGCTCCCTCGGAAAACCTTCTCTATGGGCGAAGCCCGGGAAAAACGATATTATATGGAAGCACGGCGGATACAAACATGAAAGATTTTACTATTCATATACCCACAAAAATTATTTTCGGGAAGGGAAAAATTTCAGAAACAGGACAGGCCGCGGCTGCCTTCGGAAAGCACGCGCTTTTAGTGTACGGAAGATCGAGCGCCAAAGAAACCGGCCTCTACGACCGGATTAACCGCTCCCTTAAGGAAGCGGGAATACAAAGCACAGAGCATGGAGGCGTCAAACCGAACCCCGAGCTTTCCCATGCCGAAGAAGGGATTGCCCTAGGCAAATCGGAAAAAATTGATTTGATCGTTGCTCTCGGCGGCGGAAGCGTTATTGACGAGGCTAAGGGCATCGCCATCGGATGCAAAACAGACGTCCCTTTGTGGGATTTCTACACCAGAGACGCGGTTGCCTCGGGAGCGCTCCCTATTATTGCCGTACAGACCATGCCGGCAACATCTTCTGAGATGAATTCCATAGCCGTACTGACAAACGTCCGGACACGGCAAAAGTTCAGCTGCCATTCCGAATGGATCTACCCGAAGGTTTCTATTCTCGATCCGGAGACCACACTCTCAATTCCCCTTCGGCAGACCGCTTATGCCTGCACCGATATTATCGCCCATCTCATGGAAGGATATTTTACCTCTACCGACCCGTGGGCGCCGGTGCAGGACGGCTATGCCGAGGGCATTATGAAAGCTGTGAAATTGAGCATGGACAGGTTAATCGAGGACCCGAAAGACTACCAAGCAAGGGCGGCGGTCATGTGGGCGGGCGCTCTCGCGTGGAACGGACTAGGCAAAGCCGGTGTGGAAGGCGCAGGTATTCCGAACCATATGCTCGAACATCCTCTGAGTGCTCTTCACGATATTACCCATGGTGCCGGCCTGTCGATCATCATTCCGGCATGGCTCAAATATAAAAAAGACGAAATTTCCGGCAGGATCGAGGCATTCGCGAAGAACGTATTAGCCCGGACACTTAGGCCTGAAGAAACAATAGACGTCCTCGAAAATTGGTACAAAAAAATCGGCACCCCGACACGGATAGGCGAAAGCGGCATCGATAATCCGGACATCGAAAAACTCACTTCGCAGGCCCTCGAACTCTGCGAGATGTGGGGTGTCAAAGGTTATACGGCAGAAGATATAAAGGCAATCTACCGGCTGGCCCTGTAACCTATCCCTCCTGCATCAGCTTCGCTAAAAGAAAAGCCATTTCAAGACTTTGCGCGTAATTGAGCCTGGGGTCGCAGTAGGTGGTATAATTTTTCTCCAAATCTTCATCCTGAATCTCTTCCGCTCCGCCGGTACATTCGGTAACGTCCTGCCCGGTCATTTCAAAATGGACCCCCGCAAGAGGGACATTCGCTGCAGTCAAACCTGTATGGGTCTCGGTGATCTCCTGAAGAATACGGTCAAAAGACCTCGTTTTCCGGTTCCCTTCGCTCCTGACGGTATTCCCGTGCATCGGGTCGCACACCCACGCCGCTTCCCGGCCTTCCCGCCTAACCTGTTCCGCAAGGCCGGCGGCTTTGTCCAGGGCACGGTCCGCCCCCATCCGCGTGATCAAAACGATTTTTCCCGGCAGATTGGAGGGATTGAGGGTCTCGATCAGCCGAAGGATATGTCCCCCCTCTGCGGACGGCCCCACCTTGACGCCCACGGGGTTTGCAATCCCCCGGCAGTATTCCACATGTGAACCCTTTACGTCCCGGGTCCGATCTCCAATCCACACCATGTGGGCGCCGGCGTTGTAGTACCGTTTACCCTGGCCGTCGTACTTTGTCACCGCTTCTTCATATCCAAGATGAAGGGCTTCATGACTGGTGAAGAAATCCGCCCGGGCAAGTTTCTCGGGATTGACTCCGCCGAAGGTCTCCATAAAATCTATCGCCTCGAGAATCCGTTCTACAATCTTCCGATAGTCCCGCCAGCGCTCCGACTTTTCTATAACATCGAGCCTCCATTTGTCCGGATGATGCAGGTCGGCGAATCCGCCGTCAATCAGAGACCGGATATAGTTAAAGGTGATTCCGGCGTGAAAAAATCCTTCGAGCAGGCGAAGCGGATCGGGCTTACGCGCCTCAGGGGTGGTTGCATACCGGTGCAGGCCGTCTCCACGGTAGGTGAGCAGCTCCGAACCGTTTACCTTTTCGGTTTCGACGCTTCGAGGTTTGAAATACTGACCGGCAATTCTCCCGATCCGCACAACCGGCTTGCGGAGCGCGTGAATGAGAACAACGCTCATCTGCAGGATAATTTTCACCTTATCGAGAATGATATCGTCTCGGCAGTCGTCGAAGCGCTCCACACAATCGCCGCCCTGCAGAATAAAAGCCCTCCCGGCCGCGGCGTCTGCGATCGCTTTTCGCATAATGTCGATTTCACCGGGAAAGATGAGGGGAGGAAAGCCGGCTATCTGCTCACAGATACGCCGGTATGCAGCTTCATTCTCATATACCGGCTGATAGAGCGCCTTTTTTCTTCGCCAGCTGTCCGGACTCCACATTCTTCTCTTTTCCATATCCGTATTCCTTAGGGCCGGCCGCCCGCCCCCGATGGCAGGGTTTCACGTAACAGTATCGCCAGGGCTATACTGTGCAGTTTGCTTTCCATAGAATCCGCTCTGGAAGGAACGACTATGGGCGTCGTGCTGCCGACTACCACGGCTGCTATGACCGCCCCTACCCAGACCTGCAAGGCCTTGTAAATTGCATTGCCCATGTTGATGTCGTGGGCGACAATAATATCCGCCCGGCCGGCAACTTCACCTTCTATACCTTTGATCCTGGCGGATTCTTCAGATACCGCGTTGTCCAGGGCCAAGGGTCCCCGGACGATACAGCCGGAAATTGCGCCGTTTTTGTTCATTTCAGTGAGGATGGCGGCATCAGCCGTAGACCTGACCGAAGGATACCTTACCTTTTCCACAAAAGAGAGGACCGCCACCCTCGGGCAGGGGTTGCCCAGCTGATGCAGCACGTTCACCGCGTTGATAATGATGTCCCGTTTTCTCGCCACATCGGGTGCGATGTTTACCCCGGCGTCGGTAAGGAGGGTAAGTCTGCTGCCCTCAGGCGAATCAAAAAGGCCGACGTGGCTCAAAATCCTGTTCGTCCGCAGTCCGTATTCCTTCTCCACCACTTTCTTCATCAGGTCCCCGGTGGGCACGGCTCCTTTCATGAGAATATCGCAGCTCCCGTCTTTGATAAACCGCAGTGCATTTTCCACTGCCGTTTCCGGGGTTCCGGCATCGACGATCTCCAACCCCGACACATCGATGGAAAGCTCTTGAGCCAGCTTTTTGATTCTCTTCTTCGGCCCGACAAGAACCGCCTCGATCAGACCCTGTTTACGCGCGTGATACACCGTTTCGAGGGCGTTCTCATCGTCCGCCGCGGCAACAACGATACGGGGCCGATGGGACAAGCGGGCGGCCCTCTCGATAAATGAAGATACTTTTGTGTCCATCTTCTTCTCAGGTTTCTTTTTTAACGGCCGTGCGGCCGGTCCGCGCCAACGCTTTGATACCGAAAGGCGTCATCATCCGAATAAAACCTTTGACTTGTTCCGTTTCACCGACAAACTCGAGGGTAATGGAATGCTTTCCCACTCCGATTACATGAGCATGGAACAGTTCCGCAATCTGCATAATCTGGGAAACATCCTCCTGGTTCATTGCAACTTGTACGAGGAGGAGTTCCCGCTCATAATGGTCTTCCCTGCCGAGCTGCTCGAGTTTTTCAATGTCCATTACCGAAGAAAGTTTATCTTTAATCGTGTCGATTTTATTTTCCGTTGTATCAGTTACAATAGTAATGTAGGAAATGCTCTCATCCACGGTCTCGGCGACCACCAGACTTGTTATATTGATATCCAGGTCCCGAAAGGTATCTGAAATCGTTGCCAAGACTCCCGGTTTGTTTTTAATTAATCCTGTGATAATTTGTTCCATGACGTCCTCCTGTTACTTACTGCGTACCGGTTCTGAGCCAACGGTCGATCTTCCGGTTAACCTGCTGCAGTGCACCGTACGCCTCTTTAAACACCTCGTAGGGTTCACGGTACATCTCCGAGGCCGGTTTGTGGGGAAACTCCCGCCGCACTTCCCGTATCAGCTTTTCGGCCTCCTGAAAGGAAGAATACAAACCGGTTCCCACAAACCCGGCGATTGCAGCGCCTAAAGAGGTTGCTTCTTCGAGGACTTCCATCACTACCACCGGTTTTTCCCAAATATCGGTCATGAGACGGTTCAAAAACCTGCTTTTGTTCCCGCCGCCGATCAGCCTGACCTCATCGATTGTCCCCGCCCTCTCCTCGAGAATATCGAGGATCAACTTCAGGTGATACACCGTCCCTTCTAAAACCGAGCGGATGATTTCCGGTCTTCCCACCTTCCGGTTCAGACCTAAAAACGAACCTTTTACCTCCGAGTCCCAATAGGGGCTCCTCTCCCCCATGAGATACGGAAGAAACAGCGCGCCTGCCGATCCCGGCCCTGCTTTTTCCGCTTCTAAAGTGAGAAGTTCGTAGGAAGAAAGGCCGATGTGCGGTGCCAAAAACCGTTCGGTGCTTCCGATCCAGTCGTGAAGCCACTCGAAGCTTCCTCCCGCGGACTGCATGGAACCGACGGTCATATAGAGGTTCTCGTCCAAATGGTGGAGGATAAAGGTCCTCTGTTCCCGGTCATAAAGCGGCTCTGCTGCGGTCACAGCACTCCATGCCGATGTTCCGAAGACATTGTAACACCGTCCCGTTTCACTCGCACCGGCGCCTACGGTCGCGCAGGGACCGTCCCCGCCTCCGGCGACCACCGGCAGCCCTGCCGGCAGTCCGGTCGCGTCCGCTGCCTCGGTGGTCAGCCGGCCGACCACGGTGGTCGAAGGAACGGCGTCGGGCAGTTTGTCCGCGTCCAAACCGGCAGTGGAGATAATATCCCCGCTCCATTCTTTTTTGCGAATATCGAAGAGATTAGTCCCCGAGGCGTCGGAATAGTCGGTGATAAAATTGCCCGTCAATTTATAAATAATGTAATCTTTGACCTCTAAAAACTTATAAGTCCTCTTGTACACGTCAGGATAGTGCTTTTTAAGCCAAAGCGCTTTTGCGGCTAAATAGTTTGCCACCATGACGGTGCCGGTCACCGTGTAGGCTGTTTTATCATCGACAAGCTCTGCGAGATATTTTCTCTCTTCATCCGCCCGCTGATCGCTCCAAATGATGCCCTGAAACAGGGGGGCCCCCTCTTTGTCCACCGGCGAACAGCACATCATTTGTGCGCTGAAACTTACCGCGGCAATTTGGCCCGCCTCACCGGAAAATTGTTCGAGGAGATCTTTGGTGCTCGCTACCACCGCGTTCCACCAATCCTCCTGATTCTGCTCCGCCCACCCCGGGGCGGGATAATAGGTCTTGTAGCCGGCAAAGCTGCTGCCTACAAGGGCGCCGTCGCTCGAGAAGAGGGTCGCTTTGTTTCCCGATGTTCCTAAATCATGTGCAATGATGTACGATTTTTCCATGTTTCCACTCCAGACTGGGATCAATAAATGATGGTAAGGGAATGTATTGTCCGCGTCAATCGGTGCCGGCACTTCCGCTTCCCTGTGCGCAGTAGAATTAATGTTATATGGTCTTAATTGAACGGATTGGCTATAATAAAAAAATAGAAAAAGTAAAACGAAATGGAAGCGGGAAGAACCTTATATGATGAAAATTCAAAAAACAGGAAAACATCAATAGAAATGAATGCGAAGGAAGGAAAACTTTATAATAAGGATTTAATCAAACTATTATTCCAAATAAATGCCATTAAAAATGCCGAGGTAGCCAGGGCTTTTTCTTTAGTTGAACGGCATAATTTCATTCCGGATCTTCAAAATATCTTATTCGCATATGAAGATACGGCAATCCAACTGAAAACGGCAAAAAAGAATCTAAAAAGCTCCGCATCGCAACCGAGCCTAATCGCAAAAGTATTAGAGGCTGCTCAAATAAGAAAAGGTGAGAAAATACTGGAAATTGGGACCGGTTCCGGATACCAAGCCGCTTTACTATCGAAACTGGTAGGAGAAAACGGAGGGACCGTTACAATTGATATTGATGAATTATTAATTGCAAACGCGAAAAAAATGTTTAAGGATTTAAAAATTATGAATGTACAGTGCGAACTGGGAGATGGATGGCAAGGATGTGCTTCAGATACAGACTTTGATAAAATTATCGTTACCGCCGCTACCAGTGAAATATCCCCCTATTGGATCGAACAGTTAAAAGAGGGTGGAACAATAATTGTACCCCTGCTTTACCGGCATTTTAATATTTTAACTCCGATGATGAAAATACAAAAAATGGGAGGGGAATTGTCTGTTAATATTATTCCTGAACTGGAATATGTTGGATTTGTCCCGTTACTAGTCGAAACGGCGGATATGGAGATACAAGCGAATAAAAATTTACTTGAATTTCAGCATAAAATACTGGGTTATTTTTCTGGAAATAAATGTTTAAAAAAACTGGATAAACGAACCATTTCCTTTATAATAATTGAAACCCATGCATTGCAAGATAAAATTATAAAAACAAAAGCTTTTAGAAATGAAATTTTTCAACGATGTTTGGAGTATGGTAAAAAAGGGAAATTAAAATTAAATCTATCCGATACTACTGAAAAAATACATAAAAATTATAAATGGATATTTAGAAAAAATTATTATAGTGTCTCCGCAGATATTGATCCAATAAATATTAAAGGTGATTAAAATTGTACCATATAACAATTAATGTCGAGCATACTGTTCTTATAAAACGAGAATACACTCGCCAAGCCGGCCGTGTCGAAGGTCGATGTATGATGTCGATCAAGGAACCGTTTGCGTTTCTCGATTATAGGACGTTCGCTTGTTTTATCGAGGGAAACCCGGCGCCTCTCGAGAAAGTTGCGGGACAGCTTGAATTATGTTATACAGGATGAAATGAAATATTCAGAGGCAAAACAGGGCCGGACATTCATCCTCCGGCTCGAAGACGGCGAAATACTCCACGAAACCATCGAAACCTTTGCCTCGGACCTCGGCCTCCGGGCTGCTGTGTGCGTTGTGTTAGGCGGCGCGGATGAAAAGAGCGTGCTTGTGGCCGGCCCCGAACAGGGTCGGGCAATTCCGGTCAAACCGATGGAGCATCTCTTAGAGGGAGTGCATGAGATAAGCGGGACCGGAACGATTTTCCCGAATGCGGCCGGCGAGCCGGTCCTGCATATGCACATCGCCGCGGGCCGGGAAAATCGCGCCGTGTGCGGCTGCGTTCGGAGGGGCGTGAAAGTCTGGCATGTAATGGAAGTGGTGATTATCGAGCTTACCGGGACCGGGGCAAAGCGCGTCAAAGACCCTGAAACGGGCTTTGAGCTGTTAAAGCCTTAAAGATGCCGCGGTTACAGCAGCTCCGGCTTTAACTCTATTTTTTCCGAAGGCACTGCACTACCTCGCCGATATACATGCGGTGATAGTCCTTCTGCGGATAGTGCACGGCTATGCCGGGGTCGAGGAACCGGTCCGGCGTAATGTCCTGATGGTAGATTTTTCTGCTCACGATAATAAGCCGGGCCTGTTCGAACCCGACGGTACCCAAACCGGTGTCGAGTGGGATTAGGCCGGTCTCTTTCGCCTTGTCCGCGTCCCTGCCCGAATGGCTGCCGCAGTAATTCAGGGCATCCCGGTAATCTTCCGGGAAAAACGAAAGAGTGAAAGTGTCCGCCCTCTCCATAAACTCGTAGGTGTAGCGGGTCGGCCGCACAAAAGCAAATACCACATTCTTCTGCCAGAGGAAACCGAACCCGCCCCACGCCGCGGTCATGGTGTTCCATGAGGAAATGTCTCCCGCGGTCACGAGCATCCAGTCCGAACCGATCATCTTGAAGGCGTTTCCATCTACTTCGTGGACATGGATTTTTGTAAATTTTTTCATTTCTTCCTCCCTTTCATCTACTCAGCTAATGCACCCGCTCGCGGAAGTTACAGTAAGAATTACTACGGTTGATTGGTACTGTCAAGAGACCTTCCCGCGCCTCTATCGGAGGTTAAAATCAACGCCTTGAGCAATGAACTGCGGGAAAGTCCAGATCTCCTGTTAGCGCTTAACGGGA
>CAYWIK010000051.1:0-15425 GCA_964458315.1 uncultured Spirochaetales bacterium
TGTTTTCCTATGACGCAAGGTGGACCGATTCCGCGGTGCGCAGGTTTATTTCCCGTGTAGGCAAGCCTGACATGCCCTACCTCTTTCGCCTGCGCCGCGCGGACAGCTACGGCATCTTTGGCGAGGAGCGTCCCCTCCCGAATCTTTCCGAACTTGAACGCAGAATAGACGATGTAATCGAAAAAGATGACGCCCTTTCGATTGCAGATTTAAATATCAACGGAAACATTCTTGCGGATGAAGGCGGGATTCCAAAAGGTCCTTTCATGGGGAGAGTACTTTCCTACCTTCTCGAAGCGGTTTTTGATGATCCTTCCCTCAATTCCAGAGATAAACTACTCGAGATTGCAAAAAACTTTTATAATCAACGGATAAAGGCGGGAAAATAATTTATTTTTTATTTTTACTTAATGTCCGATATGCGATTGCAGCGACATTCTGTTCCGCTTCTTTCTTGTTCCTGCCCTCTGCAGGGCCGTAGTTATTGTCGCGTATTTTAACTTCCATCCAGAATGTTTTACTGTGGTCGGGACCTGTCTTTTTTACGAGACTGTATTTAGGGTACGTTTTAAAGGCCTTTTGCACAAACTCCTGCAGTAAAGTTTTATAATCTTTTTTATGCTTATTCTCTAATACTTTATTTATTTCCGGTACTAAGTAATGGAGAATAAACTCTTTTACCGGCTTCATGCCGCTGTCAAGGAAAAAGGCGCCGATTATTGCCTCCACCGCGTCCGCGAGGAGAGCTTTTTTATTCCGGCCGCCGGAGTATTCTTCGCCTCTTCCGATCAGAATATAGTTGTCGACTTTTATCGACTTCGCAATTCCCTCGAGGGAGTCTTCGCTCACCACAAATGATTTGATTCTCGCCAGATCACCTTCGGCTTTGTCCGGCAATTTTCTGAACAGGTACTCGCTTACAACCAGACCGAGAACGCTGTCGCCCAAAAATTCGAGCTTCTCGTTATTGTCTATATTCTCATTAGTTTCATTCGAGTAAGACCTGTGGCAAAAAGCGAGGTTCAGGAACTCGAGGTTCCTGAACCTTATTCCCGCGTGTTTTTCGAATAATTGCAGTTCTTTTTTTCGTTCCGGTGAAACTGTAGGTGTTTGCAGCTCTGGCTGTTTCTGAAACGAAAACACGTTTCTTTTGGAACTTATAGTTGTGTTTTGATATATTCTAATGCATCGCCGACGGTCTCAAACTCGTTAGCCTTCTCATCCGGGATGCTGATTCCCATCTCTTCTTCTATCGCATAAACGAGTTCGTATGTATCAAGGCTGTCTGCACCGAGGTCCTGTCTGAAAGAAGCTTCGAGGGTAATCTTGTCTTCTTCGATCTCCAGTTTTTCGGCAATAAGTTTTTTCATTTTCTCAAAAAGTTCTTCTTGTGCCATTATTTTCCTCCTGTGATAATTTTAAGAAAAATCTTCAAGTTCTAATATTTGCTTTCCTCGGTAAAAACCGCATTTCGGGCATACCCTATGAGGAAGAACTTTATTGCCACATGTGGAACACTCCACTAAATGAGGCGCGTTAATCTTCATGTTTATCGATCTTCTCCGCCGTGTCCGCGCCTTTGATGCTTTATGTTTAGGTACGGCCATAAATGTTACCTCTTTTCTATTATATGTCCAAAGAACCTAACCTATCGTACCCTTATTGTCAAGCACCTAATAACTTTTCTTTTAAAGCCCTTTCCACCGGTTTTGGCACCATATGGGATATGTCTCCCTGCAGGATGACCAGTTCTTTAATCATCGAAGATCGAAGAACAAAATATTCAGGGTCGGTAGGCATGAAAAGGGTCTCAATACCCGGTTCGAGGCCCCGGTTGATCATTGAAAGTTCGAATTCATGGCCGAAATCGGCTATTGCCCGGACGCCTCGAAGCAGTACATGAGCGCCGATCTTTTTAACGAAATCGACAATGAGGCGGTCCCATACATGGACGTGAACATTATCGATATCTGAGACGATTTCTTCCATCAATTTTTTTCTTTCCTCGGGACTGAAAAGGTAAGATTTTGAAACATTTACCGCGAGGACTACATTAATCTCATCAAAAATAACCGAAGCGCGCTTTATGAGATTGAGATGGCCGTTTGTGGGCGGATCGAATGATCCCGGATATACTACTTTCAACATGTTCTGAATGTATAATACATTGCCCTCTAAGGTCAATAAAAATAACTTTGACAAAAAGTGTTCATCTATATAAACTGTATCGTATGGAAAAGGCCTCACGGATTGTTTTTTTGTTCCTTGTTTTCTTTGCCTTCCTAGGCAGCCTCTTTTTTACCGCATGCGAAACCGCTTCGCCGGAAAAAGTACCTGTTTCTGATCAGCCTGTTTCTGATCAGATTGACGGCGAAGAAGAGAAAAAACCGGAGAAAACAGAGGAAGAAGAAGAAATACCGAAAGAAGCCGAGGACACTGAAGAGACGGAAGATACGGAAGAAGATTTCGTGGTTACCGATGAAGTTTTTGCCCAAACATTTTCAGATGTAGAAGCGCTGATTTCTGAACTTAATAAAACAATACGTAATCAGAACTACGAAAAATGGCTCACCTTCTTGACCGAAGAGTATAAAGATTACTATAGCGGCCCGGAAGTGCTTCGTGAACTATCGAAAAAGCCGACCATGCAAAAATACGATATCCGTTTAACAACCCTCAAAGATTACTTTACCTATGTCGTTGTGCCAAGCCGCTCGAATGCCCGGCTTGACGATTTGGTATTTGAAGATAATAATCACGTGAAGGCTATTATGATTATTGACGAACAGCGTGTTATACTTTACCAATTGGTAAAGATTGACGGAGAATGGAAAATAGGAGTTTGAAATGAAAGTGAAACATTTGATAGCGGGAGTGATGATTCTATTTTTTCTTCCACTCTTTATTTTCGCCCAGGACAAGGGCGCGGATGAGGTTACCGTGGAAGAACTCTATCTCGAAAATATCGAACTGGGACTGATCCGCGCCCAGGCGATGTCTACCGACCGGGACTCTAAACTCAGGGCCTTGGCTAATCTCGAGGAGATGATCGAATCAGGAAAAATCACTCCTGAATCTGCCGATGCTCTTCTCCTGTTGGATTACCTCGCCATGGAGGGTGTAAGCAGGCAGGTCCGCATGAATGGAAGGCTGATCAATTATTTTCCAATGGTTCGGAAAAAAGCGGTGGAGCTATTGGGCAAAATCAAGGGCGATACGGCAAAAGACATTCTCCTCGATGTGTTGGGAGACGATAACGAACCTATGGTCAAAGCCGAAGCTGCATATGCCCTGGGGATGATCGGGCTCAACGACAATGAAGAAGTGAGCAGGGCCCTTGCTTACGAACTCATGAACCAAACTGCCGTAGCGCCGGATGATAACTTCGCCTACGCCGTCATGCTTTCATACGAGAAGCTTGCCGAAGCAAACGGCGGAATCAGGGAACCGTCTGTCTACCTTTCGCTTATTCAGGTATCCCAGGGCAACTATGTGAAGGCGGTACGGGACAAGGCGCTTGAAGTGATGGATACTCTCAGAACGTACGGGTAATCGGACGAGAAAGAAGATTCTATACAGGTCTGCCGCTTGTACTAGCCAGTTTTTTTCTCCAATCCGGTTTTTTCATTTTATCCTCATATTGGATACGCTGTTTGATTGAGAAAGAAGACAGCCCCTTCCCCTCCTCGAGTTCTACAACACCAAAGCACCCGGCCCCTAAGTAGTGGAGCCGCTCTCTCGGCCCGAGTTTGATCTCGGCAGAGATCTCTTTCATGATGCATTCGAAATGAGCAGGTTCGTGGGACGTCTTTTCTTCGATTGCAATGTTTAAATTACGGACCGTTTTCCCGCACAGCGGGCAATTCGGATATTCCTTTGGAGTTTCTCGATCTGTTTTTTTTCTGTTCCTGCTGTGACGTTTTTGACTCATTGTTCATTCTCCGTCGATCTGTAGTAGTTCCTTCGTCAATGTCGCGGCTATTTGCTGAATGGCGTTTTTTAAATAGGCTTCATCATGTATTTTTTTCTTTAGTTCTCTCAGTTTTTCAGGGTCGGTGGGTTTTGCAATCCTTATCATCCGATACCGCCTTCGTAAAAAGCTCCCTCAAAGTGTTCAATCGAACCGTCATTTATTACCACTACATCATAGCGCACATTCTTTTTCCCATACAAGCCGGAAGTAAAAAGATACCGTTTTGATGTGTTAATAATTCGATTTCTTTTCCGACGGTCAACCAGATATTCGATCCCTTCAATGCCCACACTGGGAATATTTTTTATTTCGGCGAACACGACTGAATTTTGATTTTCACATATTATATCGATCTCTCCATATCGTGTCCGGTAATTCCTCGCAAGTAGCCGATATCCCTTCGACGCAAAATAGTCTGCTGCCGAGTCCTCTCCGATTTTTCCGGTTTCAACGTTGCTTCTCATTCTATTTCTCAACCTCGAGCTCGCTAGGATTGATAGCGCGAGCGATGAATAATTTTTTATCATGCATAAGGTCGATGATTTCTTTCTTCTTTTCTAAGGTCCGGCCCCTCGAATCGATGAGAAGACGTACGGTCGGGCGCAGCGGGGCATTGCTGTGTGTGCTGATAACTCTTCCAATGCTGGCATCATTCAGAAGAACAATGCTTCCAATAGGATAAATCCCCATTATTTTAATAAAGGTCTTCAATACCCTGCTGTCAAACCTTCTCGAGTTATCATTCAATAGCTGCCGCATCGCTTTATATCCGATCATCGAGTTTCTGTAAGGTCTTACGCTGACCATGGCTTCGAAGGCGTCTGCAACAGAAACGATCCTGGCGGAAAGGCTTATATCTTCTCCTTTGAGTTGATTCGGATATCCGTTCCCATCCCAACGCTCATGATGCTGCAGCGCGATATTTCCGATTTCTTCCGGATACCGTAGGGTTTTTGTTATAATTTTATACGAATAAATCGGATGGGTCTGGATGACTTTAAGCTCGTTGTCGGTCAATTTTCCGCTTTTCTGCAAAAGCTGATCCGGTATTTTCATCATCCCGATATCATGGAGAAGCGCCCCGAAGGCAAGCTGATTGATTCTGTGGCTGGTCATTTTAAAGGCCTGGGCAATGAACACTGAAATAATTGTCGTATTAACGGAGCTTTCCGCTAAAGGAGCCTCTCCGTGGCCGCTCAAAATGAGAAAACTGATCATTTCATCTTTCCGGTCCTTGATAGCCGGAATAAGATCGTTGACAACCCGATCCACTCCTTCATTTTCTACAGGTTCGTTTTCTTTTATGCTTTTATACACGGAATCAACGACTTTTACAGAATTAAAATATAAGTCAAGAAGCTCTTTATCTGCCTGGGCATCGAGGACTTTCATCAAATTGGACTGCTCTTTCGATGCATATCCGGATCTGCCGGCAGCATCTCCCTCCTCATTCGGGATTATTTCCCCTTCGGTATTTATTTCTTCTATATCCCACTTTATAAGCCGATCTATATCCTTCTGTTTTATCGGCACATTCGGCGGTACGAGAAGGTTCTCTCCGTCTACATAAACCGGCTGATCGAACATCATGCCGTCTTTTAATTCCGAAACCTTAAAGGTATTCATGGGTTCTCCATCTTTCCAGTTGTGTTATATACAAACGCAAGAATTTCAGCCACGACTTCATACACTTCTTCCGGTATGAATTCCCCAGTTTCAAGCTCGAATAAGCGCTCACTCAACTTCTCATCCTGAAGTATTGTAATATCGTGATCTCGAGCAATCTGGACCAGTTTCCTTGCAATGTTTTCCTTTCCCTTCGCAACGACGAAAGGAGCCGGTAGATCCCGAATATATTTAACAGCGACAGCTTTTTCCCGCACCAATTCCCCATGCCTCCATATTATATAACCGTATCTACCGATTTTATACCCTTTGACCTGATCTCCGTGAAACCGTCGAACAAAGACTCATTATTTATACTATCGTCTAGTTTTATGCCTAGTTTTGTTAGTTTTTTTGAAAAATATTCCATTTGTTCTTCTACGTGTACCGAATTCGCCTGATCTTGTGCGTATATCCTCATAACAGGTACTTTCGCCCGTAAGTTTTCGATGGAAAAACTCCACCGGTTCTCATTTGCCCGGAGGACAAGTGCAAATGCCTCGGGTTTTTCTCCCGGAGCATTTATTTTGAGGCGAAGAGTACCCTCGATTTCTTCATCTCCCAGTTTAATATGAAGAGGCAAAATGATCCAGTTTTCATGGGGAGAAATTAGGTGATTAAATAATTGAAGAAGAGAATTATAGCCCTTCGATACACCGTTAATCATGTTCGTTATGTATTTTTTTATCTGTTTCTTTAGCTGCTCTTTAGCGGCCTTTTCTTCGTGTTCATTGCGGCGCCGGTCTTTCTCCCGGTCCTTCCCGTTCCTCCGCCTATCCTGCACTGTAAAAGGATATGCAGTCAAGTCGTGCTCGTTATCCACATCGATGCCTTTGTCCAGAAGCAATACAGCCAGCTTGAGAAAGATATCATCCTGAGAATTCATCTTGTTTGCTTTGTTTGCAATTTTTCCGATTATCTCCGGCGTCGCAGGCATTCCTGTACGCTGCAGGACCTGCAGCACTTTTTGATGGGTCTCATCCCTTAATAGTTTCCCGGAAAGCTCGCCCCATCCATCCCGCCGCCGGACCCTGAATCGAATCGTATTTCCGGATAAATATACCTGTCCTCTGTAGATTTTCCCTTCGATGAGGGGAAGTTCCGATTTGACGGCGAGGAGTTTCCCTTTGACACTTATCTGCCAGTTGTCTCCGAGAAGCTTCTTAATGACTTTTATGGTAACAGGGTCGCCCGACCGTACGGCGTTCCGGAGATTTTTCGTAAACGCTCCTAATGCCGGCCGGGAAACATACATAAAAATTATTTCTCTTTCTTTCGGACCAGTTCCGCAACCTTTGCAGCTTTTCCGACCCGCTTTCTAAGATAGTAGAGTTTCGCGCGCCTGACCCTTCCCTGCCGTATGACTTCTATTCTCTGTATTTTAGGCGAGTGCACGGGGAAAATTCGTTCAACTCCCACACCGTAAGACATTTTTCGCACGGTAAAGGTCCTGCTGATTCCGCCGTTTTTCTTTGCAATGCACACTCCTTCAAAAACTTGTACACGTTCGGTTGCGCCCTCAATAATATTAAAGTGTACTTTTATCGTATCTCCAACACGAAAATTTTCAGCATTTTCTTTTTTCTGTTCTTCCTCTATCGTTTTTAAAAGATCCATCATTCAACTCCTCTTGTCTCATTTTTTTATACAGTTCATACACTTCGGTGTCCTTAAGCGCGCCTCGTAACAGTTCAGGCCTGTTCTGCAAGGTCTTTTGCAGCTGCTTGCCTATACGCCATTTCTTTATATGCGCATGATGACCCGACAGTAAGACTTCCGGGACCTTTATGCCGTTAAAAACCTCCGGCCTGGTGTAATGAGGGTATTCCAACAACCCTTTCTCGAAACTCTCTTCTTCAAGTGAACGCCTGTTAATAATACCTTCCCGCAACCGGTAAATAACATCGATGCATACAAGAGCAGCCACCTCCCCGGAGGAAAGCACATAATCCCCGATGCATATTTCATCATTAACATACAGATCGACGGCCCTCTGGTCAATCCCTTCATACCTGCCGCAGAGAAAGACGATTTCTTTTTCTTCCGCGAGTTCGGCTGCAAGCCGAATATCGAATTTTTTCCCGGAGGCCGATAAATAAATATTTCTCGCATTCCTATTCGGAAGCGAATCAAATGCCTTTGCAATGGGTCCCGCCTTCAAGACCATTCCCGCTCCTCCGCCGTATGGGGCATCATCGCAGGTTTTGTGCTTGTCATCCGCGAAATCACGTATGTTTATCAGTTCGTACGTAATAAGTCCTTTTTCTACGGCCTTTGCCATTATAGAAGCATTGAAATAACCTTCAAGTATTTCCGGAAAAAGGCTTAAAACCGTAAACTTCACTGTATGATCCAATCCTCACGAAGGTCGATAGTCATCTCTTCCAGGTCGATATCCTTAATATATACATCCATACAGGGTAAAAGGCGGTATACTCCGTCGGTCTTCTCCACCTCGAGAAAGTCCGCCTGAACGCCGGAAACAACATGTATTACCGTACCAACAATTTTACCCCGGCAGGATATCGTGCAGCCGCACAAATCGGCGGCATAATATTCACCGTCCCGGAGGGGAGCGCAATACTTCCGGTTTACCCAGATTAATGCTCCTGAAATTTTCTCGGCTTCCGTAATCGTATCGGTTCCTTCCAATTTTAAAATCACCGCTTTACCGGTGATTTTGACCGATTCCACTTTTTTTATAAAGACGCCGACTTCACCGCGGATTTCAACCGCTTCCATCCCTTTGAAATGTTCAGTCTCGTCGGAAAAGCTTTTTACTTTTACCTCTCCCTTAAGCCCGTGGGTGGTAACAATTTTACCAACCGCAAGTTTTTCGCTCATTGTACGCCGCATGGACAAAAAAATCTATTTACAGGCAATGCTTTAGTCAAGTATTTCCAGCACCACCCTTTTTCCGGTTTTAGTTGCCGCCGCACTCAACAAAGTACGGGTCGCCTTTGCGATCCTCCCGTGTTTTCCTATCACCTTTCCAATGTCAGGCGGTGAGACTTTTAATTCGAGGATAGTCGATTTTTCACCTTCGATCACGTTTACTTCTACACCATCCGGGTCGTCTACGAGAGATTTTGCTATGAATTCAACAAGTTCACGTTCCACTTCAAACTCCTTCTTGAATTTATGAGTTTTTCCGGTTGTAAGATTTTATTTCGAAAGGTTGATCCGGTTCAGCAGCCTTCGAACGGTTTCCGACGGCTTTGCCCCCTTCTCGAGCCATTCCTTAATTCTATCTTCCTTGACAGACAGCTGTTTATCTTTTACCTCAATCGGGTGATAAAATCCCACTTCTTCAATCGCTCTTCCGTCTCTGGGACTTTTCGTGTCCATGACCACTATACGGTAGTAGGGTCGTTTTTTTGTACCAATTCTTTTAAGTCGTATTTTTACGCTCACCAAATCCTCCTTCTGAATGAGAGCTCGATTACCCGCCCATTTGAGACATCATTTGGGCCTGATATTTTTTATTTTTCATGGCTTTTTTCATCATAAGCCGCGTTTTCTCGAATTTTTTCAACAATTTATTAACATCAAAGACCGAAGTACCGCTTCCCCTGGCAATCCTTTTTCTTCTAGAGGGCCCGATAATCCGGTGGTTCTGCCGTTCCGGCTTTGTCATCGACAGAATGATCGCCTCTTCATGTTTTATTTCTTCCTCATCGATGTCGTCTTCGTTTATGTTCGCCTGGGCTCCGGGAATCATTTTTATGATTTTATCGATGCTGCCCATCTTCTTTACCCGCTGAAACTGTTCTAAATAATCCTCGAGGGTAAAAGTGGCCGACTGCATTTTCTGCTGCAGTTTTTCCGCTTCATCCTGGTCAATGGTTTCCTGCGCCTTTTCCACAAGGCTGACTACGTCGCCCATTCCGAGGATCCGCGAGGCGATGCGTTCCGGGTAAAACGGCTCGATGTCCTCCAGCTTTTCTCCTACACCGATGTATTTAACCGGCGTACCGGTAACTGTTTTTACCGAGAGGGCCGCTCCGCCCCTGGTATCGGAGTCGAATTTGCTCAAGATCACGCCTGTAAGACCTAACCGCTCGTGAAACTCCTTTGCAATATTTGCAGCGTTCTGTCCGGTCATGGCGTCAGCCACGAGAATGGTCTCGTCCGGGGCGACCGCTTCCGCCACCGCCTCGATTTCATCCATCATTTCCGCATCGATATGCAGACGGCCGGTCGTGTCGATGATAACGGTATCGCGTCCCTCTTTTTTTGCTTGGGCAAGGGCATTTTTTGCGACTTCGATCGATTTTACGCCCTCCTTGTGGTACACGGGAACGCCGCATTGTTCGCCTAAAAGGATGAGCTGTTTGACCGCAGCCGGTCGTACAAGGTCCGCGGCCGCTAAAAGCGGTTTTCTTCCCTCTTTTTTTAGTTTCAAGGCAAGTTTTGCCGCTGTCGTGGTTTTACCGGATCCTTGCAGGCCGAGTAAAAGCACAACGGATTGGGTATCCGGTCCCTTGAGATTGAGCTCTTTCCGTTCGTCTCCCAAGAACTCCACCAGCCGGTCGTTGACAATCTTTATGAATTGCTGCCCCGGAGAAACGGCAGAAAGGACCTTTTCGCCGGCCGCATCGTCTATCGTCCGGTTTATAAACCGGCGGACGACCCTGAGATTGACGTCCGCTTCCAGTAAGGCGACTTTGATTTCGTCAACCGCGTCCCGAATATTTTTTTCCGATATATGAGATTGTCCTGAAATCTGTCTAAAAATGTCGCTAAATTTCTTCGCTATTCCGTCAAGCATACGCATTCAGTTTATATCTTGTATTTGCAATATTGTCAACAATAACGGGTGGGAGACAATGCTAGCGGGTTTTTAGTAAATACATGTCTATATACCGGATTCGTTCATCCGCCCTGTCCCAGTAGCTGCTCGATGGAAAATCGTTTAAGACGACACGGTAATAGTATTTCGCCTTTTTAAAATCACGTAAAGGACCGGATTGCTCATGGAGATTTCCAAGGGTGAAATATACCCAGTCAGCCTTTTCGTGATCGTAATACCTGACAAGAAAGGACGATAGGATATTAGCCGCGCTCGCCTTGTTTCCCTTTTCTATTTGAAAACGCGCTCCTTCGAGAAGCGGTTCGGCAGTTGGCACGGTTTCGATCAGCAGAAGTTCCGGAAGCATTTTTTCGAATGTGTGGATGTCGTCTCTGCGAACTGCGGTCCGAATAATTCCTATAATTGCTTTTTCCCGGTAGATATCTTCTTCGTATAGATTTTTCCTCCAGTAGAGTTCGGCCTGGTCGTATTTTTCCTGTTCAAATGATAAGTGCGCTATGCGGTCGTTTACCCGCGGATTGCCTTCGGTATAATTCTTAATATACTCCGCCAGGGCCTCTATTTTTCGTCCTTCCTTGTAATAAGTGTCGGCAAGAATATATCCCTTGGGCGAGGCATCCATTATTGCAGGATCTTCTTCCTTCCCGCTCCTCTTTGCCGTAAGAATTTCCGCAAATCTGGCTTCGTCAACAACCGAAACACGCACTTCCTGCCACCGCTCTTCCCCGGTAAAAAGGTCTTGCTGCTGGAACTGGAGAAAAAAATCGCCGAGTTTTGTTGTTTGGAATACAAACTCGGTAGCCCGGGGACTGTTTTTCCTACTTTTGAAAATCACTCCTTTTCCGCTGTTCTTTTCTCCGAGATAAATCCATCCGGTTCCGCCCATGGAAATAGCAATAATATCCTCCGGTACTGCGTATACGTGTTTTCGCCGCCATTCTTTTTCGTCCGCCGGGCCGCTTGGGCTGCCGGGTATATCGTCGGCGTCCTCGGCGGCCGTGTCCACGCCGGCTTTTTCGTCCTCTTGTACGCTTTCTTCCTCTGCAGAGGCTTCCGCGGCAGGCTCCTTTTTCTGGAGGGCTATTCTCTCTTCGAGGTTTTGAAGCCTTTTTTCGGCCGTTTTCAACTCAGAACGCAGGTTTTCATTTGCTGCGATCAGCTCTTCCTTTTCTTCCGCGAGTGCGGCATATCTTTGCCGTAACGATATTCTATACATTGTCTCGAACCGGGAATAGTTTTTTGCAACTTCGAACAATACTTTGACAATCCGAACAGCGTCGAGTACGGATTTCCCGATATAGCTCCCATGGTCCGGTTTATCGGAAACGGCCTGTTCGTCCTTCCCTGCCGGTCCCAATCGAGGGATTGCCGCTTCATGAAGTTCAATGTCCGGAACGTGCAATATCCTTTCAGGAGTCTCCGGAATTCCCGCGGAGATCCAAATCGGCCCTTCATCTTGATCGCCGTTGCCTTCTTCAACGGCGGAAGGTCCGCTGTCAGCCGTGGGTCCGTTGTCGGCGGCGGGTTCTTCTTTTGTTGTCTCGGATTCGGCGGTTTGCGGGCCGGCATCCTCCCCCGTTGAGGCACATCCGGCGGTAATAAACACGAGGATAACCATCAGTATCGGGATAAACAGAATTCTATTCCGGAACATTCTCCAATAAACCTTGTATGAGCATCTCATTTTTATGAGCAAGATATTCAATACCGACTTCTTCAGGCTCTATCCAGAAACGCTCGGCCTGCTCTTCCGTCCAGCGCTCCATTCTCGGGCGGTAAGGATACCAAGCGGTTTTCCAAATTTCCTGGAATTCAGCAGGAAACATTAAATCGGTAAGGTCGACTTCCATCTCCTGTCGGGCCAATTTTTCTTCCCGCGCTTCCTGTTCCTCGCGAGCAGCGATTTGCTGCGGAAGCTTTACTGCCACAACGATCCCGGCTCCCACAATTGCCCCTACGATTGCGATAATTAAAAATATCTTTAACTCTCTGCCTACCATACCATTTATTATACCACAGGTTCTTCGACTTTCTGACGGTCAAATTTAATACTCACTACTTTCGAAACCCCTGACTCTTCCATGGTAATTCCCAACAGGGCATCAGCGCCGGCAACGGTTTTCTTATTATGAGTAATGATAATAAACTGGGACGTTCGGCTGAATTCATCGAGTAAATTGATAAACCGCCCGACATTATGTTCGTCTAAGGCCGCGTCGATTTCATCGAGGATACAGAAAGGAGATGGCCTTACCATATACATGGCAAATAAGAGGGCTACCGCAGTCAGGGACCGCTCCCCGCCCGACAGAAGAGCAATATTTTCAAGTTTTTTTCCCGGCGGCTGTGCGTAGATTTCGATTCCCGACTCCAGTACCTGGTCCGCGTCGTTTAATGAAAGTTCCGCCCTTCCTCCGCCGAAGAGTCTCCGGAACATGCTGTGAAAATTCTTCTTGATTTTTTCGTAGGTCTGAATGAAAAGTTCTTCGGACTCTTCTAAAATCTGTTTGGTTATTTTTTTTAAATCCTCCCGGGCTTTTTCCAGGTCTTTAAGCTGCCCGGTGAGAAATTCGTACCGCTCTTTTACCTCTTCGAACTCTTCCGGGGCCATGAGATTGATCTGTCCTAATCCGCGCAGACCTTCTTTTGCTTCCCGGAGGGCCGAACGAATTTCTTCTTTCGGAGTTTTTATTTCATAGATTTTTTCTTCGTAATCCGACAAATCCCTCGAATACTTCTCTTCAAAATTTTCGTACAGATTCCGGATCTCCGTCTCAATAGAGGCAAGCTCCATTTGATATTTCTCGACCTGCTTTTGTACTTCATCCGCCTTCTGCATAAACTCTTTCATTTTCTTCTCTTTATCGAGAAGATCTTTATTGTTTTTACTGATATTTTTTTCGAGATCCGCTAATTCTTTTTTAAGATCGACCTCATCTTTTTCAAGTCCCTTTTTCTCTTCCCGGATCACTTTGACCTGTTCGCCGATTCGAGAAAGAATGCTTTTTCGATCGTCTATTTCAATCTGGATGCTGTTTAGTTCATTTTTCCTGCTTTTTTCTTCCTCCCTGAGACCGGAAAGCGTTTCTGCGATGTTCGTATGCTGTGTATGCATGCGGACGCCGTTCATTCTGAGTTCTTCCAACGTTTTTCGGGACTCTTCTATCTGACGCGCAAGCTCTCTGTTTTCCGCCGAAAGTTTGCTGTTTTCTCTTCTTTTCATGCCGATTTTGCCGCCGACCTTTTCCAGCTCTTCATCGATGGCCCGTTTTTTGGTAATAATTCCTTGAGGAGATAGAAACTCGTCGAGAAACGACGGGACTGCTGCTTTATACCTTGTAAAGTTCATGATGAGCGCTTCTATTTGCTTTCGGGCTTCGGTGAAGGCTTCTCTGCTCTGTTTCATTAAATCTTCAAGATTGCTTTTCCCTAAATTTTTTGCATTTTCCACATCCCCGAGGAGATTAATTTTCCCCTCGACTGCAATTTTGAGCGACTGGAGACCGTACTCGAGTGCTTCTTCGATCTGCTTCCTTTCTCGATAGGAATAGCCTGTTTCTTTCAATTTCGAATCGAGCTGGGTCACAATGTCATCAGTGATAAAACGGAGGTCATGCTGGAGCGTGTCCCGTTTTTTTTCGGATTCTTGGATCGCGCTCTCATTGTTCCCGATTTTTTCTTCATTCTCCCTGATTCTTTGCTCCGAGAAGTTGATATTTTCCGTGAAGTCGTTGATGTTTTTGCGGTTCTCTTCAATCTGCCCGGTTAATTCCTCGAGAAGGATTTCTTTTTCAACAATCTGCTTTTTCAGAGATTCTAATTTTTCGAGTATTGTCCTTTTCCTCGCGGACGAGGATTCTATCTGCTTCTGCGTCTCTTTTTCCCGCTCAAAAAAAAGCTGAATTTGATTTTCTTTGTTGTTCTTCTCCAAATCTAAGCCGTAAAGCTTCTTCTGATTCTCCACAAGTTTTGTTTCCATCGAGTTGACCATATCGAGGCTGACCTCGAGAGAATTGTTGATTTCATTTATTTTCTCCCTGTATCCGTTCCGTTCAGTTTTTTTATCTGTCAACAGTTCGTTTTTTTTGTTTTGGCTCTCCAAAAAATCTTTCATCCGCAGGAGAGCCAGTTCGAGCTCGAGATTAAAAATCTGGTCTTGAAAACTCCGGTAGGAAACTGTTTTTTCCGCCTGTACTTTGAGCGTTTCGTAGGACCTGCGAACTTCCTTGAGAATATTCTCTACCTGCATCATATTTTCTTCGGTCCGCTCAAGCTTCCTCTCTGCCTCGGCGCCGCGTATTTTATATTTAGTAATTCCCGCGGCTTCCTCGAAAACCGTTCTTCTCTCTTCAGGTTTGTTCGAGAGCACCTGATCGATTTTGCCCTGCTCCATGACCGAATAAGCGGTTTTTCCAATTCCTGTGTCGAAAAACAGTTCCCGGATCTCCTTAAGTTTTGCCGGCGTATTATTTATTAAATAGACGCTCTCTCCGTTCCTGTATAAACGCCGCTTGATGGATATTTCAGGCATTTCAAGGGGGAGTATACTCTCCTCATTCGAGAGCAGAAGGGTTACTTCCGCGACATTAAGGGCTTTCCTCGTCTCCGTGCCGTTGAAAATAACGTCTTCCATCTTTTCAGCCCGAAGACTCTTTGTCGACTGTTCGCCTAAGACCCATTTGACCGCGTCAACAACATTACTCTTCCCGCACCCGTTCGGGCCGAGGAGGGCCGAAATACCGTCTGTGAACTCGATTCTGCATTTATCTGCAAAGGATTTAAATCCGAATAATTCTACTGCTTTTAATACCACATCCCTATTGAACAACATGATATCGAGAAGGTCAAGCAAGGTATTGCATTCGTACCCGTCCCGGGCTATCATCCTTGTGATGGAAAATATACTCTGCGGTATCGATGAAGCCGGCCGAGGGCCTTTAGCCGGACCTGTCACGGCTTCCGCCGTGGTCCTGA
>CAYWIK010000052.1:0-14968 GCA_964458315.1 uncultured Spirochaetales bacterium
GTAAGCCACATGGTTTTGGTCCATGTATTCGCAGGTTCGAATCCTGCCGTCCCAGAAATGATATACCGATGAAAAGGAGAAAAGAATGCAGCGAAAAACGCTAACAGCATTGGAACGAACGGAGTTTCGGAAAAGTGCAACGAACAAACTGCGCAAATTGGGAAGAATTCCCGCAGTAATTTACGGAAGCGAACATCCGGCGACGATTTCGCTTAACGCTCACGAATTCCATAAAAAATTTCATACAATCTCTGAAAATACGATTATTACCATCAAATCGGATTCCAGCTCCTGGGACGTTTTGGTAAAGGATTTTCAGGAAGACCTTTTAAAAGACGAGATCCTGCATATCGATTTTTATGAAATCGAACAGGGACGTATCCTCAAGACCCATGTTCCGGTCCATACCACCGGGGCGCCGAAGGGTGTTAAAGAGGGAGGAATTCTCGAACAGCGGCTTCATTCCCTCGAAATCGAGTGTACGCCCGCGGATCTGCCGGAAGCGTTGGAACTGGATGTTGCGGCTTTGGATATCGGGGACTCAATCCATGTTTCGGACATCACGCCTCCTAAGGGAGTCAAGTTCTTAAACATGCCGGAGCAGGTTATCGTCGTTATTACGACGCCGAAGATGGAAATCGTCGAAGAAGAGGAAGTTGAAGAAGAAGAGCTTCTTGAAGGCGAAGAAGGCGAAGAAGGCGAAGAAGCGGCCGAAGGTGAGGAATCTTCGGAAGAGTCTGCCGAAACTGAATAGCGGCGGCCGGCGTTTACTCGTTATCGGCCTGGGAAATCCGGGAGACGAGTACCGCGAAACCCGGCATAATGTCGGTTTTCTCGTTCTCGAGGAAATTGCGAGACGATACGAAGTTTCCTTTTTTACACAGCGTGATAAATCCTTCTCCTGGGGCAGTATCAAGGTAAACGGTTGTCTTGTCTATCTTCTCATGCCCCTTACATACATGAACCGTTCCGGTGTAATACTCGGCGCTGCTTTTCGTAAGACCGGATGCACCTATAAGGACCTCATTGTTGTGTGCGACAGTCTCGATCTGTCTCCCGGCACTATCCGTCTAAAGCGGAAAGGAGGGAGCGCGGGCCAGAAAGGTCTGGAATCGATTATCCGGACCGCGGGAACGGACGAGTTTACCCGCATATTTATCGGAATCGGAAGGCCGGAGTATAAACGCGACATCCCGCGGTATGTTCTTGAAAGGCCGAAAGAGGAAGAGCATAAAGCTTTTACCGGCGCTGTGCATAAGGCCGCGGATGCGCTGGTTGAATTGACCCGGAAAGATCTCCGGCAGGTAATGAATGAGTACAACGAAAAAAACCGACTGTAGAAGCATCTTGAGAAATTTTCTCGAACAATCCGATATTCCCATCGGGAGCCGCGTTCTTGTCGGGCTTTCCGGCGGACCCGACAGCTCCGCCCTCTTCTATTTGCTGAAGGAAGTATCGCCCGATTTCGGCGTAGAGCTTTTCGGTTTATACATAGACCACGGGATTCGTTCGAAGCCCGAGCGCCGCCGTGAACTCGAACGCATTAGAAAAATTGAAGAGCAGGCGGACATTACGGTCCTGCGCCGTTTCTGTACCCCCGGAGTAATAGAGCATGCCGCGGAAATCAGCGGTTGTGGCCTTGAAGCCGCGGCCAGACGGTACCGATATAAAATATTCGACCGGGTGCTGCACCGGTTCGGCTTCGACTATTTGTTTCTCGGCCATACGCTGGATGACCAGATCGAAACCATGACGATGCGGTTTTTTCAGGGAAGCGGACCGGAAGGGCTTAAAGGCATACCCCGGCAGCGGGGAAAAATCTTACGGCCCCTCCTGAATACGAGGAAGCAGGAAATATTCGAGTATCTCGAAGAGCGTGGAATCGAATATATTACCGATTCCACCAATGATAACATCGATTTTTTACGGAACCGGGTGCGCGGGGAGCTTTTACCCGCGGCCGAGTCAATTTTCCCGGGTGCGGCTTCCACCCTCCCGGAGATGGCGGGAAAGTACGGCGAAATAGCCGATTTTATCAGATCGGAAGCAAAAAAGAAGCTTCCGTTGCGAAAATGTACGGGAGGATGGGGCATTTCCATCGACGCCTTTAGGGCGGCACATCCTGCTATGCAAGCACAGGCGGTATATAATATGGCGAACGCTCTTTTAAACGAAAAAAACGAATCCGCTGAACCTTCCGCGGTCCGGGGGACCGGACCGCGCCTTCCCTATAAGTTTGTGCGGGAAATACGCTCGATTGCCCTTGGGAAAGGGCATGAAGGTCCGGTCCATTCCGGATACGACCTTCAATTTGTTATAGAAGAAGGCGCGTTACAGGTCATTCCTTATGTTGTCAATCCGGAAAAAAAAGGATATCTTTTAACCGTGAAGGATGTTTTTGAAGGGAGTATACATCGTTCAGGTTTTCAAATAGCAAAAAGTTTGATATCTTCTTCTGTGAAGACCAATAACTGGATATATGAGCATGAAGGACTGTATCCCCTTATCATACGATCGTGGCGATATGGGGACAGAATCGAGATAAAGGGGGGAACGAAGGAAGTACGAAAACTGTTTCAGGAGTGGAATGTGCCCGATTCAATGAAATGGGACATCCCGATAGTCGAAAGCCCCTGCGGAATCGAAGCGGTATTCGGAGGATTTTTCGGCTTTCCTAACAGAATCGCCGTACAACCCGATGCACCCCGTAAACAAAAAAAGGAAAAAGTATTAGTTTTTTCATATACGGATAATAAGGATGGTATTTTCGAGTGAACATGCAGAACAATAATGATCAGAACAACCAGGACCCGAAAGATCCGAAAAACAAATTTAACTTCGGCAACAATAGGTTTGCCCTGTTTTTTCTCATAACCCTGGTTCTTCTCTTTATACTTCTCTTTGTATTTAACAATAACCAACCCGCAACCGAGATTCCTTATTCGGTTTTCCTGGGATATCTCGAGGAGGGAGAGATAGATTCGGTAGAGATTATCGGAAACAAGAAGATCAACGGCACTTTCCGGGGGAGGGGGGGCGAACTCAACTCCTTCCGCACAACTATTCCCTATTTCGACGATCAGCTTATCCCTAAGCTGCTCGAAAATGGGGTAAAGGTAACCGGGGCGGAGGAAAATGTCAGTCCCTTTCGGGTTTTTATCGAGTTTTTACCGTGGGTAATCGGGTTTCTTTTTATTTGGTTTATGTTCCGTCAGGTCCAGGGAGGAGGGAATAAGGCATTCACCTTCGGGAAGAGCCGGGCCAAGCGGTATCTGGACACCGGGAAACGGATTACCTTTTCAGATGTAGCGGGGCAGCAAGAGGCGAAATATGAAGTCCAGGAGATCGTGGAGTTTTTAAAGGACCCCGGCCGGTTTACCAAAATCGGAGCCAAAATTCCTAAAGGAGTGCTTCTGATCGGAATGCCGGGTACAGGGAAAACCCTTCTCGCAAAGGCCATTGCAGGCGAGGCCGGGGTTTCTTTTTTCCACATGTCCGGGTCCGATTTTGTCGAAATGTTTGTCGGCGTGGGTGCAAGCCGTGTGCGGGACCTCTTCGAGCAGGGAAGAAAGAACGCCCCCTGTATCCTTTTCATCGACGAGCTCGACGCAGTCGGAAGGACCCGGGGAGCAGGATATGGAGGCGGCCATGACGAACGGGAACAGACCCTCAATCAGATGCTCGTGGAGATGGACGGATTCGATACAAAAGACGGGGTCATTATTCTTGCCGCCACCAACCGGCCGGATGTGCTCGATCCCGCGCTTCTGCGTCCCGGACGGTTCGACCGGCAGGTGGTTGTCGACATGCCGGATATTCATGAACGGGAGGACATCATTAAAATTCACGCAAAAAAAGTGACGGTGGGTGAAGATGTAGACTTTAACCGTGTCGCCCGGGCGACGCCGGGGACGTCGGGCGCCGATCTTGCAAACCTGGTCAACGAAGCGGCCCTCTATGCGGCCCGCCGGGAGAGCAGGACCGTTTCCATGGATGATTTTGAGGAAGCCAGGGACAAAATACTCCTAGGCATTGCGCGCAGGTCCAAGGTAATCACCCCGGAAGACAAACAGATGACGGCCTACCACGAAGCGGGACACGCGCTCATGCATTATTACTGCAAAAACGCGGATCCTCTGCATAAGGTGACCATCATACCCCACGGCCAGGCCCTGGGATTGGCATTTTCCCTTCCGGAACGGGACACCTACACCAAGAGTAAAGGCTGGCTTTTAGATAGAATAAAGATTGCCATGGGAGGATTTGTGGCGGAAAAGCTGATATACGATGAGACTTCCACCGGTACGAAGAACGATATCGAACAGGCGACGGATATAGCGCGGAAAATGGTGACTCAATGGGGAATGGCGGAAGATCTCGGCTTTATTTCCTTCGGACAGGAGGATGAGCCGATATTCCTTGGAAAGGAGATTGCCCGGCATAAAGATTATTCGGAAGGCACGGCGCAAAAAATCGATAATGAAATAGACCGGATCCTCCGCACCTGCATGGATGAGACCCGTGAAATTTTGACGAACAACCGGGACAAGCTGGCGAAAATCGCGGAAAAACTGGTCGAGAAAGAAACATTGTCGGACCTTGAAATACGGGAGATTATCGGCCTTCCCCCCGCATCGCCCGCGCAGACTGAGCACGAATAAAATTTAGAGGCGGGACGTATGAAACGGGGCCGATTGCCTCTGGCATTTTTTTTAGTCCTCCTTCTTTACGGATGTGCATCAGCGAATAAAACTTCCTACAAGGCCGCCGACCTCGGGGAAATAACCCTGAATGAGATCAACGGATTTCTCGAAGACGGAAAGCCGGAGCGGGCGGTCCAATATATTACCGCCTTGCGGAATGGAAAATTCGATCTTGATAAAGCGCTTTTAGACAAGGCGTATGAGCAGTCGGTCCGCCGACTGCGTGCTCAGTTTGAAGAAGCTTTCGACGACGGAGATTTTCGTACCGCCCTTTCAAAATATTACTCTTTAAAGTCAATTAAAGCGGAAATTCCTCTCGAAGGAATAACGGACATAAAATTAAAACTTCTCTTAGCGAGGCAATATATAGAAAACGATAATCCAATTCCCGGCATCACTTTATTTCAGCGAATATTGTCCGCCGGCCGGGAATACGACGGCTTTGTCGGTGAGGATGAACTGCTCTCTTTTGGCGAGACTGCGCTTCGGGAAAAAAACCGCGCCCTTGGAAGGGCCGTTGCAGGGGAGCTCGAGGCGAAAGGATTGGAAGTACCGGAGGACCTTGCTGCGTTTACGGAAAAAGACACCGGGTTCAAGGAAATGGTAGGGGGGACGGTCACGATCTGGGTCAATCGCGGATTAAAAATCGAAGGCGGAGTCGGTTATCCTGACCGGGCAATCGGAAGCGGCTTTTTTATCGACCGTCGGGGATATCTTCTCACCAATTATCACGTTATTTCGAGCGAAGTCGACCCGGAATATGAAGGTTTTTCGCGACTGTATGTTCGTCTTTCGCAAAAGCCGGAAGAAAAAATACCTGCAAAGGTAATAGGCTGGGACGAGGTATTTGATATCGCACTTCTAAAAACTGAAATAAATCCTTCTTACATTTTTTCCCTTTCCGATGAACAGGACTTCAATTCCGGAGAGACCATCTACGCGATCGGTTCTCCGATCGGTCTGGAAAACACCGTGACTTCGGGAATTATCTCAGCGGTAGGCCGCAGGTTCCTGCAGCTCGGCGATACAATACAGGTTGATGTTCCGGTCAATGTGGGGAACAGCGGGGGCCCTCTCCTCAATAAAGAAGAAAAATTGGTCGGCGTGGTGTTTGCGGGGATAAAACCATACGAAGGCATAAATTTCGCCATTCCCGCGTACTATATTCACTTTATCCTGCCTCAGCTGTACGACGGAGGAAAAGTCATCCATCCATGGCTCGGAGCCGCGGTAAAGAAGGTGGATAAGGGGTTCGAAGTAATGTATGCGCTTCCGGGAGAACCGGCGGATAATGCATCTATCGAGCAGGGAGATACTATTCTAAAAATCAACAACCGTTCATTTTCTACCCTTCGGGAACTGCAAGAGGAAATCATCCGATATCAGCCCCGGACCCTCGTCTCCGTTACCTGGCTCAATGCCGAGGGGAAGGAAAAAACCGGTTATTTTTCTTTAAATCCCCGGCCGAATCAGCCGATGGATCTTGCCATTAAACGTGACCGGAGGGACAATCTCATCACCCCGCTTTTCGGCATGCAGCTCGAAGAAACCGATACGGTGTTCTGGAAACCCAACTACTCGGTGCGCAAAGTATACCGCGGCAGTATCGCCGATGAAACAGGTCTTTCGGAAAGCGACCCGGTGTCGATTCAGCGCTGGGAGGTGGACAAGGAAAACAGAATCGCTTTGCTTCAGCTGTATGTGATGAAGAGGACCGCAGCTTTTTTGGAAAAAGCAGTCCAGCTTGCCGCATATCTCGATATCGATAATTTTATTTAACGTTTCAAGCATGGAAAATGTAGATATTCTTTTAGTTGAAGACGAAAGTATTGTTGCAATGGACCTGCAGCGCCGCTTGAAGAACGCGGGGTTCGGCATCGCGGGCCATGTTGTTTCCGGTGAGGCCGCGGTTGATTTCGTCCGGGAATGTCAGCCCGACCTCATTCTTATGGACATTCAGCTGAAAGGGAAACTGGACGGTATTCAGTCGGCGGAGATTATCCGAAAAGAATACGACATCCCGGTCATTTTTCTTACCGCCTTTGCGGACAAACCAACCTTAGAGCGTGCAAAAGTAACCGAAGCCTACGCCTACATCCTAAAACCGTATCAGGAACGGGAGCTTTATACCAATATAGAAATCGCCATCTATAAAAACAAGATGGAAAGAAAGCTTCGGGAGAGTGAGCATTGGCTGGACACCACCTTGAACAGTATTTCCGAGGCTGTGATCGCGGCGGACATAGACGGATCGATTCACCTGGTAAACAGCGCCGCGGAAAGGATATTCGGGATTTCCAAAGCCGAATTGATCGGACGCAATATCGAAGAGCTTATTTTGAATACTCTTTTTTCGGGCAAAGCAACGCAGGACCATTTTTCACCCTGGTTTATCAAGAGAGACGGAGAACCGGTGCCGGTCGAACGAACGGAAACAATGCTTACCGAAGACGGAGGGCGCACACTGGGGAAAGTATTGGTCCTGCGTGATGTTTCGGAGCGGTACAGGTTTGAAACCGCGCTGCAGCAGGCGAAGGAGACGGCGGAACGGGCAAGTGAAGCAAAGAGCAGGTTTCTCGCCGCCGTCAGTCACGAACTCCGGACTCCGCTGAACAGCATCCTCGGCATGACCGAGGTGTGCCTTGACTCGGCGGAGGCGCGGCCCGATGTACTGGAAAGCGTACAGCTTATCCAAAAACAGGGAGAGAACCTTTTACAGGTGATTAACTCCATCCTGCAGATTGCACGGGCAGGGCGGGAATCGCCGAAAACGACGGCCGATACCATCGCGGTCCCGCGGTTCGGTCGAGAACTTTTTGACCAATTCAGTCCCGCGGCCGCGGGCAAAGGACTTCAATTTAAATGTGCCGTGCGCGGCGGCTGTCCAGACAAGGTGATCGGAAACGGGAATATAGTTTTCGAAATTATGGAAAAATTGCTCGAAAACGCGTTTAAGTTTACGCCGGCCGGGGCGGTTTCCCTTGATATCGCCCGACAAGGGGACCTCGGGCCCGCAGAGGGTATTCTGATCTCCTTTACGGTGACCGATACGGGAAAAGGCCTTTCTCGGGAAAAGGTCGACCGCGTATTTGAACCGTTTTTTCAGGAGGAAGATGTATATACCAGGGCACACGGCGGCCCCGGTTTAGGGCTCTCCATCGCGAAACAGAAAAGCGAGATTTTAGGCGGGGACATTCATGTCGAAAGCGAAGAAGGGTCCGGAAGTACCTTTACCTTGGTCCTTCCGTTTCAGCATGCGGAAAATGCAGCGGATCTGGATTCGGACATAACCTATATTCTTGAATCGAAAGAGGCCGCCGGATCGGCCTCGCGGGACCTGCAAACCTTTGTCCGGAAGGCCTTTGAGCTGGTCGAGAGCGGAAGATTTAAGGAACTCGAGGACGCGGCAGGGAAAATGAAGGACAAAACGGAAAACAGGGAGCAATTTTTAAAAATTATACTTGCTTGCCGCCGTGGTGATACTGATATACTATATAAAAACTTACGGTCGATGCAGATGGAAACGGATGGCTAAAACAAGTGTTTTAATTGTAGAAGATGAAAAAATTGTCGCGTTAGATATCAGGAAACAGCTGGAAAAAAGCGGCTATCGTGTTTGCGGTGTGTACGGATCCGGCGAAGAGGCTTTGGAATTCTGCGAATCAGCGAGCCCCGACATTGTGCTCATGGACATTCAGCTTCAGGGCAAAATGGACGGCGTCGCTACGGCTAAAGAGATGCGCGCCGTTTACGAGGTTCCGGTAATTTTTCTCACCGCGTACGCGGATGACGCAACAATTGAGCGGGCGAAATTCATCGAGCCCTTCGGCTACCTGCCGAAACCTTTTGACGAGAAATCTCTTCGAACAACCATCGAGATGGCCCTCTATAAATCGAAAATCGACCGCGAACTTCAGAAGAGCGAAGAAAAATACAGAAGCTTTTTCGAAGAAGACCTTTCCGGTGATTTTATATGCGGCCCGGACGGGAAAATTCTGGATTGTAATACCGCTTTTAAAGAGCTTTTTAAATTTCCCGCGAAAAATGAGGCCCTCAACGCGGATATCAACGCATATTTCCCCGATAAAAAGGCAAAGGACAATTTTTGGGACCTTTTAAAAAAACAGAAAAAGGTTAAGCTTAAAGAGCTGCAGTTTCGCACCTGCACCGGTGAATTGATCACCGTTTTAGCGAACATTATTGCAACCGTCAGGGACGGGGCGATAAACGAGGTAAAGGGATATTTTATCGATGAAACAGCGCGGAAAGAGCTCGAGGAGCAGCTTCGCCATGCTCAGAAAATGGAGGCGATCGGCCGGCTCGCGGGCGGTGTCGCCCACGATTTCAACAACATCCTCACGGTCATGCTCGGTTATACTTCCGTTCTTCGCGATAAAGTGGAGGAAGGGGAAGAGTTGTCCGGAGAAATTGAGAGTCTTAAGTCTTCGATTAAACGGGCGGTGAAGCTTACCAAACAGCTTCTCCTTTTCAGCAGGAGAGAGGTCCTAAATCCTCAAGTGCTCGATATCAATAATTTAACTTTGAACCTTGAAAAAATGCTCGGCAGGCTCATCTCCGAGCATATCACCTTAAAAGTTTATCTCGACGCAAACAATCCGTTTATTTTTATCGACCCGGGGCAGATGGAACAAGTATTGATAAATCTCGTGGTCAATGCCCGGGATGCGATGCATGAGGGAGGCCGGGTAACTATACACACGGAAAATGTGACCATTGATGAACCAGAAACAGCGGTAAACGGCATAATTAAGCCCGGTAAGTATGTAAAAATTTCGGTAGAGGACACCGGACACGGTATCGACCAAGAAAATGTCCGAAAAATTTTCGAACCGTTCTTTACCACCAAACCGCAGGAAGAGGGGACCGGGCTCGGTCTGGCAACGGTGTACGGTATCGTTAATCAGAGCGAAGGGTTTATCAAAATAACGACAAAGATCGGAAAAGGGACGATGTTTTCACTTTTTTTTACCGAACGAAAACAGGAAGAACAGGTTCCGGCGCGGCCGGTGGAAGCGGAAGATAACCGGGCGGCGGGTGAGACGGTTTTGATCGTCGAGGACGATGAAAACGTCCGTAATGTAACGGGTGACATTTTGCGGCGGAAGGGCTATACCATTCTCGAAGCGAAAAACGGCGGAGAAGCGATTTTAATTTGCGAGAAATCGAAGGAATCCATAGATTTGGTCCTGTCCGATTATGTTCTTCCGTTTTTAAATGGTGATGAAATGGCGGAGCGTCTGCTCCAAATAATTCCTGAATTAAAGTTCGTTTTCATGTCCGCGAACTTGAACCTTGAAAACGAAATACGCCTCCTCGGCGGGGAGCCTGTCCGCGTTCTGCGAAAACCCTTCGAAGCGGAAGAATTAGCCGGTACGGTAAGAAAAACCCTTGATACATAAGCGAGAACAACAATGGATGAACATAACCGATTGATCCGCAATTTCTGCATCATCGCGCATATCGACCACGGCAAATCCACCTTATCGGACCGTTTGATCGAGCGCGCGTTGATGCTGACTCCGAGAGAGAAGAGGGAGCAGATCCTCGATACGATGGACATTGAGCGTGAACGGGGAATTACTATCAAATCCCAGGCCATCACGATTCCCTACGAAGGGAAAGACGGTAATCACTACTTTCTTAATTTCGTCGATACCCCCGGACATGTTGATTTCTCTTATGAAGTTTCCCGCGCCATTTCCGCGTGCGAGGGAGCTCTTTTGCTGATCGATGCCACCCAGGGCGCTCAGGCGCAGACGGTTTCCAACATGTACATGGCGATCGAGCACGACCTGGAGATTCTGCCGGTAATCAATAAAATCGACCTTCCCAGCGCGGATATCGACGAAGTAAAAAAGCAGATCGAACACGATCTGGGGCTTCCTGCGGACAATGTCGCCCTTGTTTCCGCTAAAACCGGGGAAGGGATCGACGTTCTTTTAGAGCGGATTATTGGGGATATTCCTTCACCCTCCGGCGGTTCGGAAAAACCGCTGCAGGCGCTTATTTTTGACAGCCACTACGACCCCTACCGCGGGGTGATCGTCCATATACGGGTTTTTCAGGGCGCAATGCGCGCCGGACAGGAAGTCAAGTTTATGTCGAACAACGCGAAATACAAGGTCGAGGAAGTCGGCATTTTTGTACTGGAACTAAAAAAGAGGCCGAATCTTTCCGCGGGGGATATCGGGTATTTTATTGCCGGAATCAAGACGGTATCCGATATCGATATCGGAGATACCGTCACCGCCGTAGACAATCCCTGCGAAGAAGCAATGGCAGGATTCCGGCTGGCGAAGCCCGTAGTCTTCTCTTCAATCTATCCGGTGGATGCGAACGAATACGACGTACTCCGGACAGCTTTGGAAAAATTAAAGCTCAACGACAGCTCCCTCATTTACGAAAAGGACAATTCGGCGGCCCTTGGTTTCGGATTCCGATGCGGTTTTTTAGGGCTTCTTCATTTGGAAGTCGTGCAGGAGCGGCTGGAGCGGGAGTTTGACTTAAACCTCGTCCTTACATCCCCCTCCGTCCGGTACCGGATTACCCTAAGAGGCGGAGATGAGATCGAAATTGATAATCCTCTCGAGTTTCCCGATCCCAATGAAATCGAACACACCGAAGAACCGTACATCAATGCAACCATCATCACCCCGGATAATTTCTTGGGCAATGTCATCACCCTGTGTGAAGAGAAACGGGGGGAACAGAAAAACCTCATTTATCTCGATGAAAAGCGCGTGGAGCTCTCCTACGAAATGCCCCTTGCCGAGGTACTGTACGATTTTTATGACCGCCTCAAATCGATGAGCAAAGGATATGCGAGTTTTGATTATGAAATGATCGGATATCGGGATTCTGACTTGGTCAAACTCGACATTTTGGTAAACAGTAAGCAGGTAGATGCGCTCTCGATGCTCGTGTTCCGGGAAAATGCGTACGAAAGGGCGAAAAGGGTGTGTAAAAAACTTCGGGAGGAAATACCGCGCCACCAGTTCAAGGTCGCCATCCAGGGTACGATCGGGAACCAAATAATAGCCAGGGAAACCGTGTCGGCCCTGCGCAAAGACGTAACGGCGAAGTGTTACGGCGGCGATGTTTCGCGGAAACGAAAACTGTTAGAAAAACAGAAGGAGGGCAAGAAAAGAATGAAGATGGTCGGCAATGTGGAGCTGCCGCAGTCCGCTTTCCTTTCGGTCCTCAAATCAACCGAGGATTCCTAACATCTTATCAATTATCGTTAAAAATTTTTCAGCGCTGATCACGGCCCGCTTTACAAACCCGACATTTTCCGAGGGGAGGGGCGGCGGATCGGGGAAATGGAGGTAGATATAGTCGACCTCGGCAAGGGCATTTAAAACGGCGTCTTTCGACCTCCGGTCCTGTGAGGTGGTAATGTAATGTTTTCCCCCTTGTATACAGCTCTGAAGAAGCGTTTTTTCCTTCTGCAAAAACGCCCGCAGGTATTCCGAACCGCCGACGCGCTCATTCATCGGTATATCTGCGTCCGTCTCTTCGGTGACGCGGTATTCGGCGATGATATTCCGGACTTCAGCGGCGGAACTGACCCGTGCCGCGCCGTTTGCGATCCCGAAGGGGGGAAGGTTAGCGGTACCTAGTTCGTAGATCCGCTGTTCCCGACGGATCAAAGAGCGGAAAGATTCCGCGTAGGAGAGGAGGACTAAATCAGTTGTTACGGCCGGACCGAGGGGTATTTTGCCTTCGGTTGTGACTATGGGGCGGCCCGCTGTTTCGGCGTACGCGAGGGGAGGGGACATTCTGTTGCAGCGGGAAAGCAAAAGCGTGTGGGAGGGAGCGCCCCGGGCATGCGGTTTTCCGAGGGTATAAGAAAAATCGAGGCCGGTCATAAAAACCGGAAAAGTATTTAAACGGCATGCGATGTATAAACCGGTAACACCGACGGACCCTAAAGGAGGGACCGATTCGGGCAGCATTCCGGCTTCTTCGAGACGGGAAATTAGTTTATTCCCGCCGAATCGGGAGCAGAATATTCTTTTTTCTCCGGTAAAAAAACGGTAGAGCGGAGGATATGAGGTCAAATCGAGGAAACCTGCCGCGTCCCTGCTTTTTGCACCGATAAAATCGTAGGAATTTGCAAATTGGGATTCCATCACGCAAACACCGTCCGGGGTAATCCCGTGGGCTTCTAAAACCGGAAGGGCTGTATCAACGGATAAAAGGTAGAATTCTTTTCTAAGCTCTTTGAGGAGGGGAACTGAATGTTCCAAAGATTCACCCGCGCCGATAACACAGACCGGTTTGGAGACCGGGGTATTGAACTGAATCGGCGGGACCGCAATTCCTTCCATTAAATTATTCAATAGATTTTTAAGCCACAAATGGCCCATGTAGATGCTCGTCATACGGTTTTGCCAAAATTGGCGGATTTCCTCCTGCATCCTTGCAAATAATCTTTTATACGTTTCAGCGTCTAAACGGTACCCGCCCCCCGCGGTAACAAGCCGGGCCCGGCGGAAGCGCCGGATTCCGAGAGTTTTTAGATAGCTCGCCAGTTCTTCAGTAGATTCCGTCCGCAGGATCGAAACGTTCGGGCTGCCGCGAAGTTCTCCGGGTATGTAGTCGAGGCTTAATTTCATCAGGTTTTGATCGGTTTCGACACAGAGGATGTGACAATCATCCGGAAGGTGGTTTAGTAATTCCGGAACGCCGTAAAAAAGAAGGGGAGAGGGAAAAAAAACGAGGGTTTTTTCCTGCAGTTTGGCGCTTAAGGTCCGCCGGACCGCGGACTCCCGCGGGGCCTTTCGGTTGTATAAAAACCGGCCCCGGTACCGCACGGCGAGTCCGTTTTCGGTATGGACTATCTCCGGCCCGGATTCAGTCATTACCCCGTAAACATTAACTGTTCGATTGAAACTGTTCGCTGAACGCCCGGTTGAAATTATCTTCCAGTTTATCCGATTTAAGGAAATAATTCCTGAGGGTTTCGTCGCGGTATTGACGCACAAGCATGGGATAGTAGTATCCCACCTGTTCCACCTCCTCCTCGGGTGCGTTTCGTTCATCAATCATCTGCATTACAACGATATAATCATCTAAAATGACCGGGTCGGAGATTTCCTCTTCTCCGATAGAGAAAGCGGTGATAAAAAAATCTTCGGTATAGGCGGCGCCGGAGAGAATACCCGTTTCTGATACCGATTTCACCGGTTTCATGAAAAATGAGTTTCCGTAGTTGATCGGAAAATAGTCTGTAATGTCCGGAGTAAGCTCGTTTTCCGCTGCAGCTGCCATAAAGTCGCCTGCATTGGCGTCCGCGATAAAAGCGTCCGCTTTTTCAAGGAGATAGTCTTCGATCATTCCGCCTTCGTACCGTTCCATGTATGAACGGACCGTATCGATAGTTTCCGCATCGGTGATATCGGGTGTTACCGCGGGAGATTCGCACGTATATATTGTCCAGGTGGTTGTGTCGTCCGTCGGATCGCCGGGCCTGCCTACGGTTTCCACGATATCGCTGATCCCGTCAATTTCGAGGTCGAACACTTCATTGAGCGCTTCGGTTGAGGGAAATTCCGGTTCGAGTTGATAATACATTCTCCAGCCCATCTCCCCGCCTTTTTCTGATAATGTGTCAATCGATTGGGTGCGGGCGAGCTCGGCAAACATTCCGGGATTTTCTAAAACCTGCTGATGGATTTGCTGCGCGTCCGCTTCGCTGGAATCGATGGTAATTTTGCTTAAATTGATCCGTTCGAAAAGCTGAATATTTTCTTCGGCGTAGTCGATCACCATTTCCTCCGGAAATTCATCGAAGGAAAAGTAGACATAACGGAAATTCCTTTCCGGAGAGGCCATCTGCTGGACGAATTCCTTCTCCGTTTCACTGACATGCTGATTGTCGAAATAGTCTTCGATAAACCGTTCTTCTTTTAAGCTTTCCCGAAACCGTTTGGTAAGATTTACCTTTTCCGAATTGGAAGACTGTTCGAATTTTTCGAATCCGTATTCATTGACTTTTTTCCCTAACAGATCGCTGGTAACCAAAAGCCCGCTGTTTTCGACTTCGTAGAGTATCCCTTCATGAATGACGGTCCTTTCGAAGGCCCCGCGCCACACGCGGTATGCTTCGCCGACATAGTTATCCGAAGAGGCGCTTTCTCGATATTGGTCCGCGAGTATTTGGGTTTGCTGGGAAAAGTAGTTCCCATACCGAAACTCGATAGGCCGGTCCGCGTAATAGCCGAAAATAAGCCGTTCGCCCG
>CAYWIK010000053.1:0-1191 GCA_964458315.1 uncultured Spirochaetales bacterium
CCCCCTCATGGGTCTTGATTAGAAGATCGAGGCGCATGAGATTGAGATACTGCCGGTCCTGGACCTTGAAAAGCTGAAAAAAGCAGGGACGCAGAATTTCCGCCGGATCGAAAAAATAGGTCATCCCGCGGAATACTTGGGGAAAAAGGGGAATGACCGAAGAGAGAAACGATTCGAGAAGATCAATATAAGAACTCTCCGGCTGCTTAATCGTCACATCGTGATGGATAGGAAATTTCGGGACAACAAAATCCTCCTCCGATTTGATGAAAAATTCTTCATTCTGATTAAAATGAAGGGTATAAATCTCAGTGCCCGAACTCAAAGAGGAAATTAAACTGTTTACTCTAGGCTCGGAATAATTGGTATAGATGTTTCCCTCGACTTGTTCCATCCTTATAACTATACTGTGAAAAAGACACTCTTCGCAACTAAATTACTTGACCGAAAGCGTAATACGTTCCATAATAGGCGAACGATTTTTGCATTGATCATATTGAGAGATATAAGTATATTCATCAAAAAGGAGATTTATTCGTGCCTTGCGGAAGAAAGCGAAAACGACATAAAATAGCAACGCATAAACGAAAGAAAAAGCTTCGGAAGAACCGGCATAAGAAAAAATAGCCATGAGCGCTTCCGGCCTGTAAAGCCCGGTATTCGGTGTGCCATATGAAAGCATTTCTATGGACATTATTATTTCTGCCTCTGGTCTTATCCACTCCGGGGGCGGAATCTCTGTGGGATGAAGAGTTTTCAGGGTATGTATCCCAATCTAAAAAGATTACGGAAGGGCAGATTATAACCGTCCTTATCGACGCATCGACAAAACTCGCCTTTTCCTCGACAAAAGCGGGGGACAAAGAGATAATACTGACGTTTTCCGGGGGAGAAACCGGCGATCTGTTTTCGTTTCTGCCGGAAATCAGTTCGGGGACCACCCAGTCCAGGTCAGGCGAAGAAGATTTCGAACTGTCTACACAGCTTGCGGCCCGTGTCCGGGAGGTCGATAATTCGGGAATGGCGTATATCCAGGGATCGAGAAGCATGCGGATTCAAGGGGCCGTGGAAGCGGTCACGATAACCGGATGGCTGCGGGCTGAAGATCTAAATCAGGACCATAGTATTCATTTCGCAAAGCTTGCGGAAAGCGAACTTACCTTTCGGACCTTTCTCGATTCGGAAAAACAG
>CAYWIK010000053.1:1291-7212 GCA_964458315.1 uncultured Spirochaetales bacterium
CGGTACCGCCTCTCGGATGAGAAAAAGCGTGAATTGCTTTTGCAATATATAAATAATTTAATCGATTTGATTTTTCAATAATCGCGGGTCAACAGCAGTGGAAAGCTGATCGAGCTCACGCTTTTTTTTTGAACCCGTTTTATACCTTACCTGCCGCTAATTCTTCGACAGCGTCGAAAATATCTTCTTTTTCAAAGGGTTTATCAAAAACCCTGAATACTCGATACTGTTTGATCAGGTTCTGGAAGGCGTCGTTTTCGATCGATACTTTTCCGGAAACGACAATCAAGTCGAGATCAGGATGCTTCTCCCGAACCTGCATAATCGTCTCGATTCCGCCCTTTTCGGGCATGACGATATCAATGATCATGATATCGACCTTTTTTGTTTCCAACACGCGCATCGCTTCGACGCCGTTGGATGCCTGGTAAACGACATGCCCTGCATCTTTAAACATCACTGTCAGCAGTTTTCTAATAGCGGGTTCATCATCAGTAATTAATATAGATGCCATATCGAAAATGAATATATCACAGTTTTTAACCAATTCCTATACAAATTAAAACTTTTTCTATAAGATAAGATGTGAATATTGGAGCATAAAATGAAGCAAGAACAAAAAATTATCCTGGTCATCAATTGCGGCAGCTCATCCCTCAAGTATGAAGTGTATGAAATGCCGGGGGAAAACAGCCTCGGCAGGGGAATCGTCGAACGTATAGGTGAAAAAGAAGGAAATATCAGCCAAGAATCGGTAAATGGGAGAATTAAAGAAAATGCGGTCATTTCGGACCATTCCATCGCCATGGGCCTGGTAAAAAAAGCGCTTACCGACTCTTCGAACGGAATAATTTCCTCTGTAGACGAAATAGTCGGGATAGGCCACCGGGTGGTGCACGGCGGCGAAGAATATTCGGAATCGGTCCTGATCGATGAGGAGGTCATCCGCATTATTGACAAGAACGCGGAACTCGCGCCTCTTCACAATCCGGCACATCTCATGGGTATTCGCGCGGCGGAAGAGATGGTGCCGGGATGTAAACAGGTAGCGGTTTTCGATACCGCCTTTCATCAGACCATGTCTCCGGCCTCTTACTTATACGGGATCCCCTACGAGCTCTACAAAAAATATAAAATCCGTAGATACGGCTTCCATGGAACAAGCCATCGATACGTCGCTTCCGAGGCGGTCAAGCTCATGAAGCGGTCTTTCGACAACACCAACGTGATATCCTGTCATTTAGGAAACGGCGCTTCTATAACAGCGATTTCTCACGGGAAATCAGTAGAAACTTCCATGGGATTTACCCCTCTTTCCGGTCTGGTAATGGGAACAAGATGCGGAGATATCGATCCCGCAGTTGTTCTCTATCTTCTCGAACGGGGATACAGCCCGGAAGAACTGAATGAAATTTTGAATAAAAAAAGCGGCTTGTTAGGTCTTTCCGGTATTTCCAATGATCTGCGGGACTTAGAAGACGCCGCGGAAAAGGGGCATAAACGGGCAATTCAGGCCCTCGACGTATACGCCCATCAGATCAGGAACTACATCGGAGCATATGCCGCAAACATCGTACGACTCGATATTTTAGTATTTACCGGCGGTATCGGAGAACACGGCACCCGTATGCGGGAGCGTATATGCCGCCGCCTCGAAAGTATCGGGATTGTCATGGATTACCGGCGAAACCTCGAAATAAGTTCCAACAAAGGGATTATATCGGCGCCCTACTCTCCTACTTCCATCTGTGTGGTCCCGACGAACGAGGAACTGCAGATTGCTAAAGATACCTATTACATAATATTCGGAAACGATAAGGAAATTTAGCCGCGTCCTCGAGTCTTGTTGCCGCCTGGCTTTGCGTTTTTTTCGATAAATTCGATAATTTTTCCCGCTATATCGCCCCCCGCGGCTTTTTCGATTCCTTCGAGACCCGGTGATGAATTTACTTCGATCACCTTTGGCCCTGTTTTGGAACGAAGGATATCGACGCCTGCTACATTGAGCCCGATAATCTTAGCAGCTCTGGCCGCGGTCGCCCGTTCTTCGGAAGTAATCCGCACTTTTTCGGCCACTCCGCCTCTGTGCAAATTGGAACGGAACTCTCCCTGCTGTCCTTTGCGTATCATTGCGCCGATGACCCGTTCGCCAACGACTAAGCAGCGGATATCGCAGCCTTCCGATTCCGCTATATACTCCTGGACGAGGATATTCGCTTTCAACCCCCTGAAGGCGTCCACTACGCTTCGGGCAGCGGACCGGGTTTCGGCTAATACGACTCCGATTCCCTGGGTGCCTTCGAGAAGCTTGACCACCACAGGGGCGCCGCCTACCAGTTCGATCAAATCATCCGTATGCTTTGTGGAGTTCGAATAGCCGGTAACCGGCAGACCGATGCCTTTTCGGGCAAGGAGCTGAAGACTCCGCAATTTATCCCGGGACCTGCTGATGGCAACCGATTCGTTGAGAGAGAACACTCCCATCATTTCAAACTGCCGCACCACCGCGGTTCCGTAGAAGGTGATGGAAGATCCGATCCGAGGAATAAGGGCATCAAAACCGGTCAATTCTTCTCCCCGGTAATGGACCGAAGGATTGTTCGAAGTAATATTCATGTAACAACCGAGGGGATCGATAATCCGCACCTCATGTCCCCGCTCTTTTGCCGCGGTATAAAGACGCGAGGTAGTATAAAGCTTAGGTCTGCGGGAAAGAATTACGATCTTCATACTGCTGGTTTCCGGTTATTAAAAACGTTTTTGCGGGATCTATGATAAACCTTCCTTTAACGGCAGACCTTCCGAGGAGCATCTTGTATTTCATCTTGTCCCGGTTGGTAAGATTGATTTCTATCCGCCACTCCGTATCTTCCAATCGGACCGATGTGTATATCACGTATCGCTTCTGCCGCATTCCGCCGGGATTCTTCACCGTCCTTTTGCCGACAAGGGGGGCGGTGCAGATCTTTCCTCCCCACCCTTCCGTTGTCGGTTGTGTATGAATCCCGAAACGCACATATTCATCTCCTTCAGCCTCGAATTCTTCGATAAAATATGCATGAAGGGACGATGTCTTCGCACCCGTGTCGATTTTGGTTTCGAGGTTTTCTATGCCTAATTCCGGGAGGGACAGATACTCCCGCCATCCGATATATCGCTTTTTTTTCATTTGAAGGATGAGAGAAATTATATAAAAAACCGGCGAAGGTCAATTCTTTTTATTTACTTAATAAAAGTTGATGAGTACTATAGTTTCAGAGGTACAGATGAGTAAAGTCGTATTAATCCGTTGCGAAACCTACGATCAGACAGCAGTTCGGGACGCCGTGGCCCGCGGAATCGGCCTTCTCGGCGGAATTGACCGCTTCGTGTCAACCGGGGAAAAAATTCTCCTCAAACCGAATTTTTTATTCGGCAAACCGGCGGAAAAATGCGTCAACACCCATCCCGGCGTATTCCGGGCGGTCGGTGGACAGGTCCTCGCCGCAGGGGCGGTGGCGAGCTACGGCGACCATCCGGGCCTGAGAAGCCCGAGTTCCGCCTCGAAGCGTATCGGTTTTGCGCCGGTTGCCGAAGAATTGGGCATCCCCTTAGGAGACTTTACCTCCGGGGAAACCGTAACGGTCGCCGATCCGCTTATTCAGCATGAGTTTTCCATCGCCCATGCCGTTTTAAACGCCGACGGAATCATCAGCCTGCCGAAATTGAAAACCCATCATCTTACGAAAATGACCGGCGCAATCAAGAACCAGTACGGCTGCATTTACAACGCGCAAAAGAAATCCCTGCATATGAAGTATGCCGATGCCCGGGATTTTTCGAAAATGCTGATCGATCTCAACCGGGTGGTAAGACCGCGGCTGTATATCATGGACGCGATCCGGGGGATGGAGGGGAACGGGCCGCAGAGCGGAGAGCCGGTACAATTAAATGCCCTGCTTTTTTCAGCCGATCCGGTCGCCCTCGACGCGCTTGCATGCAGGCTCGTAGACTTGAATCCGGAATATCTCCTTACCAACGAGTATGGACAGGAGGCCGGGCTCGGGACATACAAGGACGAGGAAATCGAGCTTATCGGTGACAGCCTCGAAGAATTGCAAAACCCGGCGTTCAAGGTAGATCGGGGGCAGATCAAACCGTTTCGCAGGAACGGCGCGATTAGTTTTTTAACCAATATCCGGGTACCGAAACCGGTCATCAACGGGGAGAAATGCGTCAAATGCGGCGTATGCATCGAAGCTTGTCCCGCGGAGCCTAAGGCTTTAGATTGGAGTACTGAGGGGAAAAAAGCTCCCCCTCAGTACGATTATAATAATTGTATTCGGTGTTACTGCTGCCAGGAAATGTGCCCTGAAGGAGCGGTATATTTAAAAAGGCCGCTTTTCGGCGGCGGAAAGTAATCGTTCATTCCGACAGCCGGTCCGGCGGCACCGGTTTCCACACCCCGTCCTCCCGCTTCATTCCATAGTCGGTCTCGAGTTTTTTCACGAGCCCCTTATGCAGCTTTTCCGCCACCCCGCGGAAGTTTTCGTCCTCGATAGCATCCAGCCCGATCCCGCTCGTCAGCAGATTCTCCAAAAACAGCTTAGCGGCAAGAAACCGTTCGTACTTATCCACCGCGAACACGAGAAAATCGTCGAGCATGGAGAGAACTTCCCATGTCACCTGCTCCGCCTGTGAATATTTACCGGCATCCTTGTTTTGATCGCTGAAACGGACAGGCAGTTTCTCCGCGATCTCATCGAGCCTCGATACCAAATACTCGAGATTAAACAACCCGGTCGCACAGTTAAAGAGAATGGGCGTACCGGAAGCTTCATATTCAAAAACCTCTTCTTTGCTGATCGCAGGTCCTATGTCCGCGCACGTAATTCCGTAATGCTTGTCCCGGACTAAGATCCCTCCTTTTACATCCACCGGGGTCCTGTACGAAAAATCGAACCCCGCCTGCTTGCCTGAAAGAGCCATAAGGGCTATGGAAAGGGGATCAACGGTACTGCCGAGGTTGTCGACATTGGTTAAGTAGACGAAACGCTTACCCGTTTCGTACAGTTTCGTATAAACCTCTTTTAGGACAAAAAAGTTTTGCCCGTGCCCTCCCGGAAGGGGAAGAATTTCATCTTTTTTGCCGTAGGCCCGAGTGAAGATAAACTTAGGCGTCCCTTCGTCACTATGGGTATACGCGGCAATCAGGGGCTGGACGCCGGTAAGCACATCGGTGATGTCTAAACCGGTTTCCTCGATAAGGGGAGCAAGGTAAGGGCTCCGCCGATAAGCTTCGTATGCCTTCCGTATCTCTTGGTCGTTACGAACACTGGTCATTTGAAACATCGGGAAAAGAGGCTGCACATCCGGAGAGGGCTTCAAAGCCGCCTCTCTTTCAACCTCCCGTTTGTAACGGAGGGCCCCCACAAGCAGGGACCGCATGGTAAGTTCTATAAAACTTAGTCCCCCGGTACCGTCGGGATTCACGAATCCGGGGGTCACCCCTTTTGATTTTCCCGCATATTTCCCGGAAAAGGTATTAAAAAGCTCATACGTCTGATCGAAAAGTTTTCCGTGAAAAGAGCTGTTCTTCTGTCGGTCGAAGTAACTTGTTGCCGAACCGCCGTTTAGAATACCGTAAGAAACATACGGCAGAAGCCGCCTGCCGAGGCGAATAAGGCTTTCACGGTCAAAATCGAGGGTCCCACCGTCCTCATTCGTTTTACCGTACGCTTCCGGATCGACGGACGGATCAATGGCCGCGCACCGCTTTTGCGCGTCTCTCTTCTCTACCTTCCAGGAAATATCGGAACGGACATCTACAATCCGCTTTCCGTCCGGTTCCGGCAGGGAATCCGCCTTAATCGGCCGAACATGGTCGTATTTTCCTCGGTTATAATTATTGATGATCTCTTGAGTAAGGGCCGCGTCGACCC
>CAYWIK010000053.1:7312-10360 GCA_964458315.1 uncultured Spirochaetales bacterium
AGCAGTTTTTTAGAAACTTTTATCACGAATTCACCGGCCATCCCGTTCCGCAAAAGTCTGACCAGAACATCACACTCTTCCCTCCTGTCTAGGAACATGCAGGATTCGAGAGAGCGGCGGACTTCTTCCAGCTCGGTAGTGTCGGACCGGGCGAGCGCCCCGGCTGGAAAAGAACCGTCAAAATAGACGAGGTTGTCCGTCGGCAGATACGGCCCGTCCTTTCCGAATAAGGAAACACGGTCCCCGATGACATCGAAGGTACTCCGAATCCGGCCGGGATGGAAACCGGAGCGAAGCAGATTTTTTAGTTTCGTCTCCTCTTTGAAACGGCTTATTCGTTCCCTGTTTGCGGATTCGGCCTTTGCTCCCCGGGTACAGACCAAAAGAAGCTCGGCATTATGGGTCCGTCGATTGATGCTTTGCCGGCCGCCCCGGTAGGTGATGTATTCGTTCGAAAAAAGCTCTACTTTTCCATCCGCCGAGAGGAGTTCGACTAAATGATCAAAATCGATAATTCCTTCGGTGTTATAACTCACCACAATCAGGCGCGCATCGACCTCGTCGAGAAGCCTGCGGAATGCCCGCGGAGCACGGTCCCGATAGCAAAAATCGGACTTGGTTTCGGTCCAGTCGGTACGGATGCCTCCTTTGTTCCGCAAACGGCCGTCCTTCCCCTGAAGGAGGGGGAAAACCGGTTTGTCCCATTTGGTGATGGTGTTAAGCATGTGGTAATTGCTTCCATATTGATGCTGATTGTACGGCGGGTCGAGATAACAGAGATCCGCGGAATGCCCGGAAAGGAAATCCGCCGCATCGAGGGCGGAAACCGTGCATTTGTGTTTCCCGTCGTATAAAACCGGCACAAGCAGTTCCATCGGTGCTGTAATCCGCCGCAGCGCGTCCTTACCGTGGCCTCCGAACCCTTTATGGAACGCCTTGAATACACCGGAGGTATTTGCGTGAGTGGCTGCCTGATAGAGGAGGGACGCTAAAAGGAGATACTTTTCTTGAAGTTGTTCTTCCGGCAGATGCAGTCCGGGATAATGTTTTTCGATCCGTTCCCTGACCCGGTCGATAAACAAGGCGTTCTCCCGGGTATAATAGAGCCGCTCTTTCCTGTAATCGGCAGTTTTGGTTTCTCTCGGCGCATAGTATGTGCTTATATACGGCTCGATCCGCTCTTTTGCATCGAGGGGACGCTGCATGCAGGCAAAGGCGGATTCGATCCCTCCGTATCGGCGAAAAAGCCGGCCCATATCTTTTTTATCCATGGCAACATGACAGCCGTTGATAACTTCGGTATAGGGCTCCCAATCGTTAGACCCGACCTCGTATCCAAGAAACTTGGCCAGCCGGGAAACCGATCCGGAACCGGCAAAAGGATCGAGGAACCGGGTAATCCGATGTTCTTTTTCCAGCTTCCGGAAAAGGTCCGCCAGAAAAGGAAGAAGAGACCGTTTGTTCCCGATGTACGCGATCAGCTGCGATTTCAGATAGGGGTGATCAAGGTCCATCAATGTGCTACCATTTTTAAGTAATGGAAAAAAGATTAACAACTTTACTCGATTCCATCAACAGCGGGCCGTCGCACCGGCCTGAGATTATAAATCAGGGAAATCCGATGATTAAAGCGCTGCACTACGATTCGAGAAATATCGTTCCGGGCAGCATCTTTTTCGCGCTTCCCGGGATCCATACGGACGGTCACCGCTTTATCGAAACGGCGATAAACCGGGGGGCCCGGGCGGTGGTCCATCAGCGTCCTCTCCAAATATATCCGCGGGGTGCGGTATTTATCAGAGTCAAAGATGCAAGAGCGGTCATGTCCGCGCTTGCGGACCAATTTTACGATCATCCCTCACGGTCCCTTCATACCATCGGCGTAACCGGCACCGACGGGAAAAGCAGTACCGTCTATTTCATCTATCAGATGCTCTCCGCCTTCGGCAGCCCCGCCGGTTTTCTCTCGACCGTACAGTTCAACACCGGACACGGTGCGGTAGACAATCATTTCCGCCAATCCACCCCGGAAGCCACGGAAATTCATGCCCTTCTCCACGAAATGGTGCAGGCGGGGCTGCGGTATGCAGTGGTAGAAGCGACCTCCCACGGCCTGTCTCCCAAAACCGCCCGATTGCGGGACGTAGAGTTTCGGACCGGGGTATTTACGAATATCTCCCATGAACATCTCGATTTCCACGGATCTTTTGAAGAATACAAACGGGACAAGATTCGGCTTTTCGCGCAGCTCAGCCCCTCCCTGCCGGGGCCGGCATTCGGCGTGGTGAACCGGGACGACGAAGCGGCGGACGATTTCGCGCGGGCGGCCGCTGTCCCGGTGGTAAGCTACAGTTTCAACGATCGGACCGCCGATTGTTCGATTGATTCAGTCGAAGAAACCGTCGACTCGATCAAATTTACCCTCCGATACCGCGGGGAGAAACTTTTCGGACTACTCCGCATGCCCGGGCTTTTCAATCTCGAAAACTATTTAGCGGCCTTTCTTACCCTGCAGGGGCTCCTCGATATCGCCCCCCAAAAAACGATCGGTGCGGCTCAGTTTTTGCGTCCTCCCGCAGGCCGGATGAATCTCATACACCGGGGGCAGCCGTTCACCGTGATTGTCGATTACGCCCATACACCGGGCTCGTTTTTGAAACTATTTCCCCTCCTCAAAGAACACACTTCAGGAAAACTTATTTCGGTCTTTGGGTCCGCCGGTGAGCGGGACATAGAAAAACGTCAAAAACAGGGAGAAATTGCATCTACGTTCTGCGATATAGTCGTTTTAGCGGACGAAGACCCCCGCGGCGAAAAGCCTGATGCAATTCTCGAAGAGATTGCTGTAGGGTGCGGCGGGAAAGTCCGGGGAAAAGATCTTTTTCTTATTCCCGACCGGCGAAAGGCGATTCTTCATGCCTTTTGTTCGGCAAAGGAAGGCGACACCGTCGTGCTCCTCGGCAAGGGTCATGAGAAAACCATTATTTACGATGATTACTCAATCGATTGGAACGAATCTGAAATAGCCGTCTCCTGCCTCGAAGAGCT
>CAYWIK010000053.1:10460-14593 GCA_964458315.1 uncultured Spirochaetales bacterium
ATTACTCAATCGATTGGAACGAATCTGAAATAGCCGTCTCCTGCCTCGAAGAGCTTGGGTTCACTAACGGTAAATAAATTCAACTTGCCGGCGTACACGGCAACCGCCCGGGGACGCCTTTAATTTTTAATAAAAAATACCGATATTAAAGACGGAGGTGTGCGGTATGGATAAAAACATGAAGGATGCATATGTAAAAAAACAAGCGGCTGAACTGCAGAAAATCGACGCCCAGCTGCAAGGCCTGGAAACAAAAGTGTATTCCACCGAGGGAAAGGTCAGGGCCCGGCAGCAGAAACAGCTCGATGAATTGAAACAAAAACGAGTCGATATAAACAACAGGCTCGAAAAATTGGAAAGCACCGGGACCGATGCGTGGCTGGACATCAAACGGGTGATAGAGACCACTAAAAAAGAGATCTCCCGGGCAATCAGAAGGTCGATGGCCCAGTTAAAAAAATAATGGAAACGGAAATAAAAGCACCTCGGTAATATTTTTTGCACCCGTTGCCGCCATTAGGAGCCTGTCCACTCCCAAAGCGACACCCGAACACGGCGGCATGGCTGCACACACCCGGGGAAAATCCGCAGGCACCGTCCCCCGCCGGGTATCTAAAATTTCCGCTAACTCCTGTTCCATAAATTGCCGCACTCTGGTTTCATCGCGTTCTTCCGTAAAGCAGTTGGCAATCTCGACTCCCCCGATATAGAGTTCCCAGCGTTCGAGCCACGGCGTTCCCGAAACCGGTTCGGCGAGGCACGGAACAGCCGCGGGGTAGTCCGACAAAAAAAGCGCTTTATCCGCCGGAAGATTCGGTTCCACGTTGGTTAAGAAAATACGGTTGAACCACGTTTCCCGCGACTCACCCTCATAATCGGATACGGGGTTTTTAGCGAACGCCGTTTTTAAGTCCAGCCCGGCAAACTCTAAGAACGCCTCCCGGACGGTCATTTTTTCCGAAGGAAGCCATTTTTTAGGAAGGGACAGCCCGGTAAACTCGGCGGCTATCGTTTGTAAAAGATCTTCCGCCGTTTCCATTGAGGCGGTATAATCGGCGCCGACGGTGTACCATTCGAGCATGGTAAACTCAGGATTGTGGTAAGGTCCGACCGATTCCGAGTTTCTGAAGCTTTTAGTAAGCTGATAGATACTTCCGGACCCCGCACTTAAAAGCCGCTTCATCCAGAGTTCCGGCGAAGGAAGAAGGCGGAGAGGAATATGCCGCTTATAGGGGTCGGTATAAGTGGTGGGAAACGTATCAATTACCGATTCGGGGATAGTTTGGGGAGAGACGATCGGAGTTTCCACCTCGGCGTGACCCCGGGATTCGAAAAATTCTCTTATTATCTTCATAAGTCTCGACCGGATTTGTGCGATTTCCATTTTTTTGTCTATTTCCATATCGGCCCCTGCCTTTTATTTTACCGGCTTTATTTTATCGGCTTTTCAAAAGGAACAAAAGCATATAGGTTAAAATAACACCGAGAGGGGGCTTACATGAATGAAATTACCGGAATATATGAAAAACAAAAAGAGATCGAACTTCAAGAATACCACGCAGCCGGAACCTTATACTCCCATAAAAAAACAGGGTGCTCGATTTTCCATGTTTCCTGTGACGATCCGGAAAATCTTTTCGCCTTTATATTCCCTACTTTTCCGACAAATTCTTCAGGAGTAACGCATATCATCGAACACTGCGTACTTTCAGGTTCCAGCCGGTTTCCCGTTAAAGACCCCTTCGCGCAGTTGATGGCGGGAAGCATGCACACCTTTTTGAATGCAATGACCTATCCGGACAAGACAATCTATCCTGCCGCCAGCATGGTGAAAAAAGATTTTTTCAATCTTCTCGACGTTTACGGGGACGCGGTTTTTTTTCCTCTTCTGCGGGAGGAAATCTTTCTTCAAGAAGGACACCGGCTTCATACGGAAAAGGAAAAAATATATCACGCCGGGGTGGTATACAACGAAATGCTTGGAAATTATTCCAACATGGAATCCATAACCGCGGAATGGTCGAACCGCAGCCTTTTTAAAATTTCTCCCTACCGATACGACAGCGGGGGCGAACCTTACTCGATCGCCGGTCTCAATTACGAAAATTTTAAAAACTACTACAGGCAGTGCTACCATCCTGTAAACTGCTTAATTTTCCTCTATGGAAACATTCCGGCGGAAGAAAGTCTCACCGTTCTCGATGAAAAAATACTCTCGAAGTTTTCCGCGGGAAAAATAACGTACCCGATTCCGGAGGAGCCTAAATGGAAAAAACCGGTGTATATGACCGTACAGGCCCCTGCATCGACAAACCATTCGAAGGAAAAAGCCGCGACCGCCACGGTCAACTGGCTTACGACGATATCCATCACCGATCCGATGAAGACGCTGTACTTCGAAATCCTTGGAGAAATCCTGCTTGGAAATCCCGGGGCCCCGCTCTACAAACGGTTGATTGAATCCGGAATAGGACGGGACATTTCTCCCGTAAGCGGCATCGAGACCCACTTAAACCAGATCACCTTTTCCGCAGGTTTGCGGGGAATCTCGCCTCAAGATCAGAAAGCTTTCGAAGATGTTCTTTTTTCCGCCCTCGGGCGCCTTGCGGAGGAGGGAATTCCAAAAGAGGTTATTGCAGACTCCATAAACAGGGTGGAGTTCCGGAACAGAGAGCGGAGGGGCGGTATTCCCTTCGGCCTTAGGCTTTTAGACCGGAGCTTGAGGGGATGGTTACACGGCGTTTCGCCGGAAGTGACCCTCCGGTTTTCACCATGGATCGATCAGGTACATGCCGCCTATGCCGAAAACCGGGGGCTTTTTTCTTCCCTTATCCGTAAAGAGCTCCTCGATAATCCGCACCGCTCATCGGTCCTCGTGGAGCCTGACCCGGACTATACGACGAAAACGCTGCCGATTCCGCAGGACGATGAAGCGGTCCGAAGAAGAAGCAGAAGGGAAACCGAATTGTTTTTGTCTTTTCAGAAAAAACCGGACCCGAGGGAAGCCCTCGAAGCCGTTCCTTCCCTTTCAAGAAAGGATATTCCTGAAACGGTTGAGGTCATTCCGACGGAATCGGTCCAAACAGCCGAAGGGATTGAAGCGTATCGGCACATTCTCCCCACGAACGGGGTAGTCTATCTCGACCTCGCATTTTCCGCGGACCAATTGGAAATGGAGGAACTTCTTCTTCTTCCCCTCTTCGGTACCGCCCTGCATAAAATCGGCTGTAAGGGATATTCATACGACGAACTTTCGAGGACCCTCTACGGGACCACCGGCGGGTTTTATCCATTTATAGAGTCGAGTACCGTAGACGGCGGAACAAAAACCTTTCTATTTTTAAGAATGAAAACCTTAGAGCATCGCTTTGCGGAGGGGCTCGATTTGGCCGGCAGGATTGTTCGGAGCGCTGAATTCTCCAATCGGAAAAAAATTAAAGACGTCCTTTGGCAGATGAAGAACCAGTTTTCCGCATCGATCGTGCCGGGTGGAAATCAGTATGCGATGCTCGCGGCCGCGAGGAGGCTGCAGCCCGCCCTTCAGATCGAGGAAATGTGGAAAGGAATTACCCAGTTCCTGTTTCTTCACGCTTGCACGGAAAGGGGGCTTGATGATCTTTCCTGGCTCGAAGAACGGCTCTTCACCCTGCAGAAAAAACTATTTCACAGCTCAAACGCTGCCTTCAGCGTTACTTCGGAGGAAGGCTTTGCGGATGAAGCGTTCTCGCGTATGGAAGAATTCAGCAAAGAACTCTCCGGCAGGAGCGGTTCGGCCGACGAAGCAGCCTCCCCGTTTCCTTTCCCCATTCCCCGCCTTCCGGAGGTCCCGGGCCCTAAAGCTGAGGGATATGCCGTGCCAGGTTCCGTCGGGTTTGCCGGGTTTGCCTGCCGCGGGTCGAGGCTCGGCAGCAAAGAACACGCCTTCGAAGCCCTTCTTACCCATTTCGCAAAAACCGGACGCCTCTGGGAGCGAATTCGCATGAAAGGAGGCGCGTACGGCGTCTCCGCTTCCTCTAACGGTACAGAGGGAATTGTCACCTTTACCACCTACCGGGACCCGAACAGCGGGAACGCCTTTGATGTGTGGGGAAAAGCTCTCGAAGAGATCGCATCAGAGGGAATAGACCGCGCGT
>CAYWIK010000054.1:0-14466 GCA_964458315.1 uncultured Spirochaetales bacterium
CTCCATCATATAATTTCATCCGTCCGAAGACGGATTACTTTCTATAACGTTAGTCTCTTCCCAACCCTCACTCTGCTCGCTCACTCTCTCCCCTTCCCTAGTTTCTTACAAAGATCAAATATTATGTTCGGCCCTGCCCAGTTATTAGGGCGGACTTTTAATATAATTCATCACAAAAAAAATGTCAACTAGTGACGCAGAAATTTGCGAGTAGTTTTCTTTTTTTTATCAGCCTGTGTGCCTGAAATATCCAAGCCGGTTTAATCCTTACGGCGCAAACGGTCAACCAGCCAGGCTGAACTGGAAATTCACACCGCTTGGTTTATCTTCAATTGCTGTTTCTAAGCGAATCGACCCTGAAGATATAAAAAAAAAAGGTTGATGTCAATAGCCTAAAAGAAATTATTTTTCAATTTTATCAATAATTGCCATGACAATTTCTCTAAACCCTTGTCCATATTCCTTCTCCGCAATGAATTTTGGTTTTTGCTCAATCAAATGCATATATTTTCGAACATTCCCTACAGCAAAACTCAACGGAAATGCTTGAAACATTGGTTCATCATTCGGGCTGTCTCCGCAGAAGCTTACCGCATCCTTTTTTCCCGAAAGCTCGATATTGAAGCGCTCGCGGAGCAGATATTCGGTCATGCTGAATTTGTCGAAGCTCCCGAACCAGATGTTAACATGAATAGAACTGATTTTTCCCCGTGCGCCGAAGGATTCGGCAATTTCGCGAATTCTGACCGCATCTTTTAAAGCCAAATCTCCTTCTTCACGGAAATCAATGGCGAGATCGCTCAAACGGTACGGCTGGTCTTTCGCCACCAGCGCGCCCTTGACCTTGGTGAGTATCTCGTCACGGACGGCCGCGAGCCTCTCTCCCCCCTCTCCTCTCCGGAAATCCGGGTGAAATAAACTTTGTTTCTTTCCTCTTTCAAGATAGAAGGCGAAGGCGCCGTTTTCGCCGATCACCGCTTCAACCGGCCACTGCCGGACGATACAGTCACACCACCCCGCGGGTCTTCCGGTAACCGGCACCACTTTAATGCGGTGTTTCCGCAGCAGCCAGAGGGCTTCGTACGCCGCCGGATCGAGCTTCCCGTCCCGGGTCAGGGTATCATCGATATCAGTGAAAAAAAATTTAATTCCTTTTGCTTCCCTAACCGTAAGCTCGGAACAGCTCTTCATCCTTTCATCCCGGACACATAGAAAATAAAACTGATCAGGGCCGCTAAGGCGGCAGCGCAAAAAACGTAAAAAGAAATGTCCCCGGCGGCGGCAGCCCCCGAGCTTTCCACCGCCCTGAGGGTGTAGGTCAGCAATCCCGCCCCTCCGGCCAAAACATATCCGACGGCCTTAAATTTTCCCGGCCACTCCGCGGGAAGGACCGTTCCGTCCTTTCTCAGTTTGAGAATCCTGATAAAAGAAATTCCAATTTCCCGATAGAGAATGATAATGAAAATCCATACCGGCATAATGCCGGAAAAGGTAAAACAAACAAAATAGGTAAGCCTGCTCAAAGTGTCCGCAAAGGGATCTAAATATTTTCCTATATCATGGACTTTCCCAAGCCTTCGCGCCAGGAACCCGTCGAGCATATCGGACAATTCAATCAAAAACCCCAAACTCCAAACGAGGACCACCGAGAGTAAAACGGAAACGCCTGTCCATTGCGGAAGAAAATAGGCAATGAAAAAAAGAGGCGCCAAAAGGAGCCTGGAACATGTTATCTTATCCGGAAGTGTCATTACCAAATTATGGATGCTCCGCTTTCTCATGTCAACCTGTCCGAATACTATTGACGCGGCGCCCGCGCTTCTCTAGATTAGATGCATGCCGGTCCGGAAATATATTCTATTTTTAATCCTCCTCTTCGCCTTTCATTCGCTCATCTTTACGGCTTCACTTTTTTTATTCTGTCTTTCGCCTAAGAACTACCTTTCCTATTATTTTATCTCAGCCGGCTGCCTTGCCGCCGTTTCATGTGTATTTGCGCTCTCGAGGAGGACTTTCCGCTTTATTCCTTCAGGGGAAACGTTACAAAAATTAAATAGTGCAAATCTTTTAACCCTCTTCCGCCTCACTTCCCTTCCTACCATCGCCGGATTTCTGCTCATTGCCCGGAAAATCGCAAGGATCTACATTATTCTGATTCCATATTTAGCAGCTGTGTTTCTTACTGATCTTTTTGACGGTTTCATCGCTCGGAAATTGCATCAGCAGACGGAGCTCGGGAAATATCTGGACAGCTCGGCTGATTATCTCATGCTCATTGGGATTACGGGTGTCTATTTATATATGCAGGTTATTCCTCCTTGGTTCGCCCTTCTTGTTTTTTTTCGGCTTCTCTTGCAAACCGGATGGATCATCATCGTCTATATAAAGCGGCAATCTTTAAAGCATAAAAACACCTTTTTAGGAAAAGCCGCGGTTTTTTCGATCATGCTCCTCTACGCATTTGAATTGTTTGAACTTCTTCACTTCCAATGGATTGGGAACAGCACGGTTGTTTTAATATTAGAATGGACGGCAGGGTCTGTTGTCTTTGCAAGCATCTTCGACAAACTCGTTTTGATAAAACGCTCCGAGCCGAAAAAGGAATGACTACATAATCTTTTCAATACTCCGCTTCTAACGATAGGGTCCCGTTTGGATTGAGAATAATATTAAATTTCTGAAACAGGTCCGGGGTAAATGCTTCTGCCTTCTCATGCCGAAACTGTATCCCCGGAAGCAGCCGGGACATTCTTTCCGCCCGTTTTATACCAATTTCAACTTTACCGGTTTGAGCTTCTCCCGTGCCGAGGGAGAGAAAATGATAGTACACCTTTCCCCCGTAGAATATAAAATACTTCGGGATGGTGACCACAGCCGCCTCAGGACGTACTGTTTCCGTCTCGAGTTCGATAAACGCAGTCTCTTCACCTAAGTTGAGTTCAGCACGTATTTCGTCAGGAGGCGCTGAAAGAACCCGGAACCATCCTATCTGCTCTGCTTTCGTGAGGCAGGAGAAAGGCGCAAGAACCATACTCAGGTAAATCCCCAGGGCAATGAGAAGCATGACCAGCGGCACGCCTGCGTGCTTCCAAAAACGAAAACCTGTGCCGCACACCGCCGCAGCGGCGCCTCCAAAAAAAAGTACATTCCGAGTGAGGAATTCTCCGGGGCCTGAAAGAAAAAATCCCAATACCCCTGTCCCGATAAAACAGGCGGTAAAAATACAGACCCACACCCACTTCCAAGTACGCGTTTTCTCAGGATTTTTCTGCCGCCCCGGGATGACGACGGATTCGGCTATTGCGGCACCGAGGAAAAACCCTGCGAGGAGGGCCCATACAAATGGGTTGTGGACATCAATCCCCGGGCATTTCATAGATTGATTGAAACTTTTCTCGAAGGTACTCGAGGAAATATTTCGGAGTTAAAGGTTCTCCGGCGACCTTCCCGCATAATTCTTCCGCCGTATACATGCTGCCGTGGGCATGGATATTTTCCCGAAGCCAGTTAAGCAAAACAGTGAGGTTTCCCGCTTCGATATGGGCGGTGAGGTCCGGCAGCCGATCGGCGGCGGCATGGAAGAATTGCGCCGCATAGAGATTTCCCAATGTATAGGTCGGAAAATATCCGAATGCGCCGTGGGACCAATGGATATCCTGCAGCACCCCCTCCGCGTCGTTTTTCGGTGTAATACCTAAGAGTTCCTGCATTTTTTCATTCCAAGCCGAGGGGAGATTTTCCACTTTAAGGCTGCCGTCGATAAGTTCGAGTTCCATTTCAAATCGGAGAACAATATGCAGATTATAGGTAACTTCATCGGCCTCTACCCGTATAAACGACGGTTCCACCCTGTTTATCCCCCGGTAAAACGCATCGAGCGGGACGTCCCCAAGGGCGTCGGGAAACAATCGTTTAAGTTCCGGAAAGTAGTGCTTCCAGAAGGGCAGGCTCCTGCCCACCAGGTTTTCCCACATTCTCGACTGCGATTCATGGATACCGAGGGAGGTGCCGTCGGCGAGGATGTTTCCTCGAATTATATCCGAAAAACCGAGTTCATAAAGTCCGTGCCCCCCTTCGTGGATGCTTCCGAAAATCCCGGTATTAAAAAAGTGTTCGTTGTATCTTGTCGTAAGCCTGACATCATCGGACCCGAGAGTCGTGGTAAAAGGGTGTGCCGAAAGGTCGAGCCTTCCCCGTTCAAAATCGTATCCCATGTCACGCAAGACCTGTCTGCCGAAGCGTTCCTGCTTTTCAACCGGATAAGGGCGGTGCAGAAAGGTGTTATCGACCTGGGCCGATTGGCAAATCCCTTCGACCAACTCCTTTAATCCGGCTTTGAGTTCCTGAAAAACCGGTTTAATCCGCGCGGTGGTTGTTTCAGGTTCGAAAAGATCGAGGAGCGCGTCGTAAGGGTGGTCTCCATAGCCCAGCTTTTCCGCTTTTTCCCGGACCAGCCCTAAAAGCCGCTTAAGGTTCGGTTCGAAGAGAGAAAAATCGTCCTTTTGCCGCGCCTCTATCCACCGATGTTGTGCAACGCTCGTCTCCCGCGCCAAATCGGTCACGAGTTTTTTAGGAAGCTTTTTTTCATGAGTGAAATCCCTGTAGAATTTCCTAATATAGGCCCGCCGTACATCGGACAACTCTTCCCGATCATGAGGGCCGCTGCCGCACGGGTTCCCGTCATCCGCGTCGAGTTCTTGAAAAAGCTTGCCGATTTCATCAGAGACCAGGACATCATGCAGAAGCCCTTGGAGATAACTCATCTGCTCGGACCGTTCCTCAACCGCCTTAGGCGGCATATAGGTTTCCTGGTCCCATGACAGGATTGCCGCGGTGTGGGCGAGAAGGTAGACCTCCCTTCCCTTTTCAGACAGACGGTTGAATGCCTCCTGCATAATTTCTCCTGCCTCCTCGTGTTAGAGCTCGTCCCGCGATTCTATCTTCTCCTGAACAAAGGTCACTGCTTCGGCAATTTTCAACCCGTGTACCTGATCGCCCTGCCGGGGCCTGATCGACACCGTCTCCGACGATGCTTCCTTCTCCCCGACAATAAGCATGTAAGGAATTTTCCGATTCTGGGCATTTCGTATTTTCGCGTTCATTCGCTGATCGCTCGTGTCCGCCTCAACCCTGAAACCGGCGGTTCTAAACCGCTTATATACCGATTCCGCGTATCCGTTGAACGCCGGCGCTACGGGAATGACCGTCGCCTGTACCGGCGCAAGCCAGACCGGGAAGGCGCCGCCGTAATGCTCCGTCAGCACGCCGAAAAACCGCTCTAAGGAGCCGAGAAGCGCCCGGTGTACCATGTAGGGCCGTTTCTCCTTCCCGTCGGAATCCACGAATGTCATGTCGAATCTCTCGGGCAGATTCCAGTCGAACTGAATGGTGGTCATCTGCCATTCCCGGCCGAGGGCGTCCTTGATTTTCAGGTCGATCTTCGGACCGTAAAAAGCGCCTCCCCCCTCATCTATCTCATACTCGAGGTTTTCCGCCTCCACGGCCCGGCGCAGAGGTTCCGTAGCAAAATCCCACTGCTCCTGTTCACCGATGGCTTTCTCGGGACGGGTTGCCAGATAAGCCTTGATGTCCTTAAAGCCGAAGGCCCGCCACATACGAAGGGAGAAGCGGAGCACTTCGAGAATTTCCGATTCGACCTGGTCCGGCGTACAAATGATGTGCGCGTCGTCCTGGGTAAACCCGCGGACCCGCATGAGTCCGTGCAGCACCCCTGATCTTTCATACCGATATACCGTCCCCAATTCCGCCCAGCGCAGGGGCAGGTCCCGGTAGGACCGGATGTCCGATTTATAGATCATAATGTGGAATGGACAGTTCATCGGCTTGATGTAATAGTCCTGTTCGTCCACCTCCATGGCGGAATACATGATCTCGCCGTAGTTGACCAGATGGCCCGATGTCTCCCACAGCCAGCTTCTTCCGATATGCGGCGTGTAGAGGATTTCATAGCCGTTTTTAATATGTTCGCTTCTCCAGAAGTCCTCGATCTCGAGCCGCACCCGTGCCCCCATGGGGTGCCAGTAAATGAGCCCCGGACCGGCCTGCTCCTGGGTCGAAAAAAGATCGAGCTCCTTTCCGAGCTTACGGTGGTCCCGTTTTTCGATCTCCTTGAGCTGCTGCAGGTATTGGCGGAGTTCCTTGGGATTGGACCAGGCGGTCCCGTAAATACGCTGGAGCATCGGGTTGGTCTCCTTGCCCCGCCAGTAGGCGCCGGCGATGGAAAGGAGCTTGACCGCATCGGGATGTACCTCTTTGGTGCTTTCTACATGAGGGCCCCGGCAGAGATCGGTGAAGGAATCCTGAGTGTAGAGGGAGATTTCTTCTCCCTCGGGAAACTGCCGGATAAGCTCGAGCTTGTACGGCTGGTCTCCAAACCGGTCCATCGCCTCTTCCCGGGAGATAACTTCACGCTCGAACGGGTGATCTTCTGAAAGGATTTCTTTCATCTTTGATTCGATAGTTTCCAGGTCCTCCGGAACGAGGGGTCTGGGAAGATCGAAATCGTAGTAGAAACCGTTCTCGATGGAAGGGCCGATGCCGATTTTTGCATTCGGAAACATATCGAGGACCGCCTCCGCCATTACATGGGCGGCTGAATGACGTATCTTTTCCAGTTTTTCCGACTGGCTGTTCTTTGTTTGCTCTTTTTCGGACATAATAACTCCACAGTAATAAAACGAGTTGTACGATACAGTAACAATATGAAGAAACCGGGGGCGGTTGTCAACCTGAGACTCTGCTGCATCAGGGTAATTTATACATGCACCGGCCTTCTTGTGGTATATACACCATAAATATGTTAATTTTACCCATGCAGGTTTTTTCACGCCTTCTCCGGTTTCAAAAGAATTTATTGTTCCTTCTTTTTTTAACGATCACTATTACAGCGTTCGGGGAACCCACTGTTGTAAACAACCATCATGAGGAGCCATATAAAGGCCGGCGGAAAACAGAAACCGAGCACTTCACCTTCATCTACGAACCGAAAGACGAGGGTTCGGTCGCAGAACTTCTTACCTTCTGCGAAGATTCCTATCAGAAGGTGGCGGACTATTTCGGCTTCTCCCCTGAACACATAAACTGCATCGTGAACGGACGAATTGACACGGCAAACGGCTATTTTTCCGCCCTTCCGAACCGGATCGTACTCTACATCACTTCTCCTTCCGGTCCATGGCTCGGAGCAAAAACGGAAAACTGGCTCGAACTCCTTCTTATACATGAACTGGTCCACTACATTCATATGAATTATAACAAAGGATTTTTGTACGGCCTGTCGAGAGTATTCGGGTATGAACTTCGGGTAGCTGCAGGCGGGTTTCTCCCGGGCTGGATGATCGAAGGAATCGCCGTGGCACTGGAAACGGATTACACAGGAGGCGGACGCGGACGTAATCCCTTTTTTGAACTCTATTGGAAGGCGCAGGTGATGGAAGGAGAGCTGTTCTCCCTCAGGCAGGCGTCGTATTCCTCCCCTTTCCCGCCCCCCGGAAGAATTTATTACGCAGGGTACATCATCTCCGATTATATGATGAATCGTTTTGGGGCCGATGTTTTTAAGCGGATCCATGACCGCTTCGTCAAGTTTCCCTTTTTTGGGCCGAGAAGGGCAATCCGCGTAGTCACCGGAGAAACGGCAGAGGAGATCTACAACGGGATGGTGGACGAACTCGAAGCACGGTATGCATCTTCAAAAGAAATGCAGGATGGTTCACTCGTCACCACCGAGGCTGTCGGGAACTACTACTTCCCGAAAATTACCGACCGGGGATGGTATCTTTACCGCAGCGGACCTAACGGACCCTCCGCAATCGTCAGATTCAATCCTGACACCGGCAAAGAAAAACTAATACTCCGGACAAGCCTCACCGACCCGGATTCTTTTTCCGCGGTCCCGGACGGAAGCCTTATTGTCTACACATCCTTCCGTGCAGACGGGCGCCACCCGGCAGGCCGAACCTTGACGTCCGACCTTTATACCTTTGATACGGAAAACCGCCGGCCCCGGAGGATTACGACAGATAGGCATCTCCGCCATCCGGCAGCAGCACCGGATGGAAAGACCGCTGCGGCGGTCCAGATAAAAGGACAGTACAGCCGGCTCGTAAAGGTCGATATGGATGATGGTTCAATCAGTGAATTATTCAGCCTGCCCGAGACAAACGTGTATACTCCTTCATTTTCCCCTTCCGGAGACCGGCTTGTTTTTACCCTCAACGACCACGGGACCCAGGACGTCTGGATGTACGATTTTAAAACCGGCAAAGCCGCGCCTCTTTTCGGCCGAGACAAACACGGCGAGTACTATCCGCTGTTTGTCGATGACGAAAGAATCACCTTTTCCTCAGACCGGACCGGCAGCCTCGCTCTCTACACAGCTCAGATTACAGGCGGGGCTAAACAGGGCGGGACCGGGAACGAAAGCGGAAAGGGGGATCCTGTACCGTCCATCATCCGGCGGGACCCGGTAGGCGCCTACATTGGGATGCCGGTAAACGGCACCCTCTATTACGGTTCCTACCGCTCCGACGGCTGGTGTATAAAATCGGCGCCCTTTAGGGAAAAAAAAGAAACAGCATTCTGGAAAAGCGTTGAAATTCCGGAGGACGGCTTCCCCACAGGGGATGAAAACGGAGGGACTGAAACAGCTGGAACCGTGGAATCCGCAAGATACTTCGATATTGCAAAACCCCTTCTCTGGGCGCCGGTCCCCCTCTATATCAGTTCTTTTCAATCCCTTCCGCCGGTTTTCGGTCTCGGAGTGTTTGCATACGGGGCCTCGCCCTTAGAAAAATCAGACTGGACCGCGGCAGTAACCTCCAGGCTCGATGTATTTCAGCCGGGAGTCTATTTCAGAGGAAATTTTTCGATCCGCTCCCTGAGGCTGTTCTACAATCTCGACCAGCTCTATTATCAGCAGGCCCGGGACCTTTATACTCAAAGAACAGACCAAAGTTTCGGCGTCCGAATACCCGTTTTTTTGCGGACATCCTACGCCAAGGCCCGCTCTGCCGGCTTGAGTCTGGCAACAGGGTTAAGCCATTCTTTTATTCTGCAGAAAGACGCACCCTTTCATTTCTTTAACGGTTTCGACTTAACCTCCGGTTCCTTTGGCCACAGCCTTTACGCATACGGTTCGGCAGGCTTTTCCGTGTCCCGGTTTGGAAGCGCCCGGCAAATCTACTCGCCCTTCGATCTCTATGTTTCGAGCAGCATAACCGTTCCCATCCCTCTTTATCCGTCGGCCCCTCGGGGTTTTGTTTTCGATTCGACCTTCGAGTTTCAGTTTCCCACCTTCTTTCGGTACCAGTTTTTGAAACTCGGAATAAAGAACAATTATACCGGCAGCGCGTTCCTCGGCGGCCGCAGAATCAGCCCCAGGGGAATATTCGATCCGGAACCCCAGCCATCCGAAGGAATGTCGCTGTTCGCCGTCGATTATCTCGCAGCCTTAGGGATTATGGATGTTCCTCTTCCCTTGGGGTATAATATGTTCGGGTTCCACCTCCGCGGAATCGCCTTGGGGGTGCACGGCGAGTGGATGGCCGACTGGAGTCCTTCCGGGGGCACTTTTGAAATGGATGATTATATCTACACCGGAATCGAACTCGTATTTATCGTCGGACAGAGTCTGGCGTCGGTACCCCTGGGGTTCGGCGTCAGTTTTCGATTCGACCGGAGTCTGGCTGTACCGGTGGATATAACCCGGGACCTGCGGCCGTATCTATTCATCGGATTGGACAGCTTCATTTCAACCGTCATGGAACGGGCCGGCGAGGGGCGGGGCGGACCGAGCAGTGTTACCTGGGGCCGGGCACGCCGCCCGTAAATAGTGAAGGTGTAAAACATGAAAACATTTTATTGCCTGATAGGCATGAAGCACAGCGGAAAAACTACAGTTGGGAAAATTATCGCCAACCGGTTGAAACTGCGGTTTTTCGACCTCGACTCCTATACGGAGGCGGCGTATACATTGGACCGAATAGGCGCCGGGGAGCTTAATCCGGGAAAACGGCTTACCTGCCGGGAAATTTATAGAAGGTTCGGTAAAGAACAATTTATGGAATACGAGGCCGCGGGCGCCGCAGAGATACTGAAAGAAGCCGCGGAAACAGGCGGGGTATGCGCCCTCGGAGGCGGCAGTATAGAAAATCCCGGCGTAATGCGTGCATTCGAGGGAAACGCACTCTTTATCTACATAGACGAAAAAGAAGAAATTCTTTTCGAGCGGATAGAACGATCGGGGATTCCGCCATTTTTAGCCGGGCCGGACCCCGGAAGGGAATTTCACACCCTTTTTAAGAAACGCACCCGCCTGTACAAGCGGCGGGCCGACCTGTGGATTGAAGCCGCGGGGGAAGATCCGGAAAAGATCGCTTCCCGCATCATGCAGGAAATACAGGGCCGAGAGATGCACAGGTGGGCGAAGGAGCATAACCATGGCCGGGAATAGTTTCGGAAACATTTTCCGTGCAACAACCTTCGGAGAATCCCACGGCCCTGCAATAGGCGTCATTGTCGACGGGGTCCCCTCCGGACTGCCGCTGGATGCAGCGAACATTCAGCACGAGCTGGACAGGAGAAGGCCGGGGCAGTCCAAGGTCACCACGAGCAGGGAAGAAAAAGATAGAGTGGAAATTCTCTCAGGGGTTTTTGAAGGAACGACCACCGGCGCCCCGGTCTGCATGATTGTTTACAACCGCCGTCAGCGGCCTTCCGACTACGAAGCGTTTCGCGACAAGTTCCGGCCCGGGCACGCCGATTTCACCTACCGGCAGAAGTACGGCATCCGGGACTACCGGGGCGGCGGTCGCTCCTCCGGCCGGGAAACCGCGGGCCGGGTCGCCGCCGGCGCGGTGGCAAAACTGCTGCTGGGCAGGCGCGGGGTTTCGGTGCAGGCGTACACCCTTCGCGCGGCGGGGATTCGGTGCGGGGAATACGATCCGTCGGTCATCGAGAACAATCCCATGCGCGCCTGCGACGCTGAAGCTGCAAAAAAGATGGAAGCCGAGATCCTCCGGCTTGCGGAAATCGGCGAAAGCGCCGGCGGCGTGGTGGAGTGCAGAGTGACCGGTGCCGCCGCCGGGCTCGGAGAGCCGGTGTTTTTAAAGCTCGATGCAGTGATAGCGGGAGCGGTCATGTCCATCGGCGCAGTAAAGGGTATCGAGTTCGGCGCGGGGTTTAAAGCCGCGGACATGCACGGAAGCGAGCACAACGACTGGATGTCCGCCGACGGGTTCGAAACCAACCATGCCGGCGGTATACTCGGGGGAATCAGCACGGGCGAGGAAATCATTTTCCGGGCGGCGGTCAAACCGACCGCATCCGTCGGGGCCCGGCAGCGGACCCGCAATGCCGAAGGCGCGGTGGAGCCGATCGAAATAGAAGGGCGGCACGACCCCTGCATCTGCCCCAGAATTGTCCCGGTCGTGGAAGCCATGACCGCCCTCGTTTTGGAAGATCTGTACCGACTTAAGGATTCGGCGCGGCAGTGAATGCTTTGTCGAGCGATTGTTTGTTATTTGCAAACATGGTAGGGTGTAGCCCTTATGAGTAGACCAGTATCAATGTTTATTGCAGAAAATTTCTTCTGGGTCTTGATCGCCGTATTGGCCTTGAATTTATTTCAGCGAAGAAAAGGAAAAGCGTCCCGGCAGAAACGGCAGGCTACCCTCTGGTGGGCCATTCTCGTATTCGGTCTCTACGTAGCAGGAGTATTCATCGTCCAGTTTAAAGTTTCCGACCTGTTTCTTCTGATCTACGCCTCGATCGCCGCCGGTTTGGTGTATAAATTCCGTTATATTTTTCTTCCCTTTAAGCTCAAGTGTGTTTCCTGCGGAAAGCAAATGGATTTCAACCAAATATTCTTCGACGATTCAAACCTTTGTACAAACTGTAAGGAAAAACTACAGGAATCGGAAAGTGAAGACACTTCGGAAGATGAAAGCAGCGGGAACACGCCGGAATAGGGTGAGGTAAATCTCTAAGGTATTTTAAAGTAAACTCTTGTTTTGCTGAATATACTCGGTCACCTTGGTAAAAGAAAGGGCCTCGGCAAACAGATACCCCTGAAAGCCCGTGCACCCCCTGTCGGCAAGAAACTCCATCTCCTTCCTCGATTCCACCCCTTCGGCTATGATCTGAAGATCGAGGCTTTTACCTAAACTTAGAATAGAATCAATGATCTTTACATTGTTCGATTCCGAATCGAGCTTTCCGACAAAAGACCGGTCGATTTTCAAGGTATGGAAAGGAAAGCGGGACAGATATCCTAAGGAAGAATAACCGGTCCCGAAATCGTCCACAGCAATCTTTATTCCTTCATTGTTTGCTACAAGATCGCTCATTTTCTGCATCGCATCCATCGGATCAACCATGAGGGAAGTTTCGGTCAGCTCCAGCATGATAGAAGAGGGATGCACGCCGACTTTCGCCAAGGTTTTCGACACGACGGCCGGAAGGTCCTCCTTGTCCAGCTGCACCGGTGAAATATTGAGGCTTACATAGAAATCGCCTACGCCCATATCGACCCAATATTTCGCATGCCTGCACGCGGTTTCCAGGACCCACCTCCCGAGAGGAACAATGAGCCGGGTATCTTCGGCCACGGCGATAAATTTTTCCGGCAGAATAACCCCCCTATCAGGATGGTTCCAGCGGACTAAGGCTTCGACCCCCTTTAATAATCCGCTTTTATCCACAATCGGCTGATAATAAAGCTCAAAATCTTTATCGCCGATACTTTTTCGAAGCCCCTCTTCCAATAAAAGCCGCTCCATGGCCTTGTTGTTCATCTCTTTGGTGAAAAAAACGTAGGTGTTCCCACTCTCCTTGGCATTATACATGGCGGCATCGGCGTTCCGCAGCAGGGTTGTCTTGTCCTTTCCGTCGTCCGGGATCATTGCGATACCGACGCTTACTCCCATGCTGATATCCGAAAGCTGTCCGTACCCCTCGAGGGTAAATGGTTCGAGGATGCGCTCGATGATCCTCCGGGCGACCACCGCGGCGTCTTCCACCTTCCCTATCCTAGGCAGAAGAATAGTAAACTCATCGCCGCCTAATCGGAAGATATCCTCCATCTGGATCCGGTACACGTTATCTTCCTGCCGCAGGCAGTTGCTTAAGCGCCTTGCGCACTCTTTGAGAATCATGTCCCCCATCTCATGGCCGAGACTGTCGTTTACCTTTTTAAATCCGTCGAGGTCTAAAAACATCAAAGCCGCCTTCCGGTCCGGCTCCCGGTCGAGCTCCGCGAGAAGCTGGTCGAGATATTCGGTGAGCCGTTCACGATTGCCTAAACTGGTGAGTTTGTCGTGATAAGCCAGGAATTGGAGTCTCCGTTCCGCCTTCTTCCGCAAGGCGATGTCCCGGATGATGCAGGTAAGTATTCGGTTGCTGCCGATCCCTTTTGAATTGCCGAAGGAAATTTCCAAGGGGATAAGCTCGCCGTCGGTACGGCTGCCGAGTACTTCGATGGTATTCCGCAGCCCCGTTACCTGCCGATGGGTGTCATCAATAATAAAATATTTATTAAACTGTTCTTCATAATTTTTATACCGGGACTTTGGGAAAAACAAGCTGAAGTGCTTGCCCTTGAGTTCTCCGCTCTCGTAGCCGAAGACCTTTTTAACGGCGCTGTTCGCAAATTGAATGGTAAAATCCATCCGAAGCTGAATAATCGCGTCCGACGCCGTCTCCGCCAGGGCCTGGTAGCTCTCCCAGCTCACTTCCAATTCTTCTTCCAGTTTGCGCCGATATGACCGGTCTTCGACGAACAAACGGATGAATCCGGAACCGGTATCCGAAGAGCGCCGTTTGTCTATGTCCGCGGAGACCGCCTGCATACGGACCGGTACTTCCAGTCCGCTCGAGTGGAACAGATTGATATAGAACGAGGGCTGCTCATCGAGTTTTGTTATACGATTGTTATACACTTCCCGCATATGCTCGGGAAGAAGTTCGGTTATGTGCCGGCCGACGGGCTCCTGTTCGAGACCGAGGAGCCCACTGAGCTGATCGCTCCAGCCTGTTATTGTTCCCCTTTCATCGATCGTGATCGAAGCCGTCAGGGCCGTATCCGGTTTCGGCTGCCCCCCGTTTCCCCCGCCGCGCTTTTCCCCTGCCGCGGATTGTAAGCGCCGAATTTTTTCGGTCACCTGGTTTACCGACGCTTCTACAGAGGCTAATCTTTTTTCTACTTCTCCTACAGAATTTTGAGCCAATTTCCCCGACCCCTTAACGGTTATTAAGTGTATCCATTTCGCCTTCTCAGTTCAAGTGCAATCAAACGTATTGGTTAAAAAATAGCGAAAATATCCAAAAATATCTATTTTTTCCTTTTGAAAAAATAAATTTAGTGATATATTATAAGATGCATTTGTATCTAGTAAGGAGTTTACCATGAAAAAGCTTTTCATTGTGTTGGCATTGATTGCACTCATC
>CAYWIK010000055.1:0-14195 GCA_964458315.1 uncultured Spirochaetales bacterium
GTTATTTTCATCGTCTGCTTTTTTCTCTCCATGATACTTTGGGACGTGATTTTGCGTTTTTTGACCGTTATAAGCCGTACCCTTGCCCGGGACTATGTGGACAAAAAAATCCCCCGATACGCGAAACGGCTGTTTGCCATCGCCAGGACCTTCGCAGGCATGAAGTTCCAGCGGTCGGCGCCCTCACTGCGCGGCCTGCCGGAATATTTCTTGATCCTGAGCAATCATCAAAGCTTTATCGACATTGCTGTTTTAATTGCGTCTTTTCACGGAAAGCGTCTGCGATTTGTCGCCAAGGAGGAACTCGCCCACTGGATCCCCTTTGTGTCCCCCCAATTCCGACTCCAGCGGCACGCCCTCATAAGCCGCAAAGGCAATATAAGAAAGACCATGCGGCAGCTTCTCATGTTGGCCCGGATGGCGCCGAAAGGATACTGTCCGGTGGTTTTTCCGGAAGGGACCCGGTCCCGGGACGGCAATCTTCTTCCGTTTCACAGCGGCGCAGTCAGGACTATGCTTCAGGCCAATCCGATGCCGGTGTTGTGTGTTGCCCTCGACGGCGGGTATCATGTGGCGAGTTTTTCTCACCTTTTCGAGAATATGCGGTATGTCGACTACAAGATCGCTGTCCGGAAGTTGTTTCCGCCTCCGAAAACCGTAGAGGAGATCAACTCGGTTCTTTCGGAATCGAGAAATTTGATAAACCGGCAGCTCGAGCAGTGGCGGGGTCAATAGCCCCGACCGGCTAACGATTCCTCCTGTCGGGCTCGTAGAGGACTTCCCCCTCCCCAAGTAGGCCCCGCCCTGCCGGCCGCACAAAAAAAGACCGCGTCTTCGGTATCCGAAGCGCGGCCGCCTCATAAACTGCATGATCCTGCGATTTAGCGGAAATCTTTCGGGCGTCTTTCCTCTCTTTTACAGTTTTCACAAATCGCCACATTTTTCAATTTTCCGCTCGAGAAGACTGATTTCATCTTTACCTCACCTCCGCAGGTGCAGTAAAACTTCTCTGTCGTGGATCCGCTCCTTGCGTTTTTGCTTACCTGAGCCATAGCAACTCCTTTTATTGTTGGTTGTTTTCTTGAATTTCGGGCACGAAACTACTATTTTTTCCGTAAAGGGTCAAGAGATTATTATAAATTACTGCACGTACCAGATTTTTTCTTTTTGATTAAATTGAAAAGCCGAAGCCTCCACCTCGATATACCTTCCGTCGTTGTCCACGATCTTAACATTCCTCGTAAGGATGTTTACATCTGCAATTTTGCACTGCTCGCCTTGATACCGGACGCGGCTGCCTACATTCGGCAGGTTTTTTTTAGCCTGCCTGTAGAGATCATACTCATAAGAAAGGCAGCAGAGCAGCCTTCCGCAGGGGCCTGATATCTTCATCGAATTGAGGGACAGGTTTTGTTCTTTCGCCATTTTTATCGAGACCGGTTTGAGCTTGTCCGTCACCCCATGGCAGCAATACGCCCTCCCGCACACACCGATACCGCCTAGTACTCTCGACTCATCCCGAACGCCGATCTGACGCAATTCGATCCGCATCTTAAAAACCGCGACTAAATCCTTGACGAGTTCGCGGAAATCGACCCGGTTTTCAGCAGTGAAGAAAAAGAGCACCTTCGACTCTTCAGGAATATAATGTGCTGAAACCAGCTTCATATCCAGTCTCCTTGCCTCCACCTTCTCGCGGCAGATCTCTATGGCTTCCCGCTCTTTTTCTTTGTTTTTTTCGAAGAGCTCTTTATCATCATCGGTGGCTTTGCGGATGATCCCACTCATATCGTCTCCGTTATTGTTTTGGGCCTCTTTTACCACGCCGAGTACTCGTCCGAGATCTTTGCCGTATTTAGTAGGAATCACCACAATATCGTTTTCAAGAATTTCGATATCTTGATCGCAAATACACAGCTCCGTTTCGCTGGAATGGAGAACTTTAACCCGGTATATCAATGCATCATTCAATTATTTCTCCTTAGGTAATCAGATCGACTAGAATCCCCTGTATTTCATCGATCTTCTGTAATATTTCCAGTTGTTCCTTTTGGTTTTTAAGAACCTGACGGGCCAACTCGTTCAGTTTTTTATCAACAATTCGTACAACAGTCAATTCCGGCTGCTCACCGGGGCGGAGTTTCAGCACCTTAAAACCTTTGAGTTTCTGTTTTTCCAGGACAAACCCCTTACGGATGACATACCGAACAAATGTACCGACTGCCTGCCTGTACTCTTTGACAAGCGTTAAGGACGGGTTCTTTTTCAATTTTTCGCCGATATCGTGAATTTCATCCAAGGCCCTTTCCGGCGCCAGATCCAGCTTCTCCGAAAGTGCCATTAAATTACCCACTTCTTCCCGGTCCGCGTTCTCGGAAGCTTCGCTCAATAGGGAAGAAAAGATGGGCGCCTTCGTTGATTTCTTAGGTTTTTTCTTCTCTTCTTTTTTATTTATGTTGAAGTATGGAGACGAGTCTCCGACAAGATCTAACCGTTCCATGCAGAGATTTCTTTGGTTTCCCTCGCTGCAGACTCTTCCGCCTCCACCTGCCCGTTTTCGTTTGCTTCTGTTTCGGGGATAAAGTTTCCGCTTTCCATCTGAGCTTCCTCCACTGTTTCCGGGGTTTCAGAATTCTCGGATTGTTGCATATTTACCGATTGGTCCGCATCTATTTTTGTACCGTATTCTTCATTTATCCGGCATTCGCCGTTTAATACCACCCCTTCTTCTACAATGAGCCGGGGTGCATACACATTGCCGATCACCATACCGGTAGAAAGGACGATCACCTTTTCCGTGGAATAAACATCCCCTTTGATCACCCCTCCCACCACTACGGTGCCGGCGTAAATCATACATTCCGCCCTGCCGTTCTTTCCTACCAGGACCTTCCCGGGCGTCCTAATCGTTCCGGTATAATCGCCGTCTATACGGAGAAGCCCGTTTAAATCGAGCTCTCCCCGAAACCGCGTACCCTCTCCGACAATTGAGTTTATAAAAGAGCCGTCTTCTACGATGTGATCACTCATGCTTTATCACCTGGGGAATTAATACTCCCTGAGTCCGGAAATTTCTTTCGTAATGCTCAAATAACGCTCGGGATCGACAACTTGTGAACCAATACGCACTTCATAGTGAAGATGGGGGCCGGTGCTCAATCCCGTGCTGCCTAACAATCCAATTTTCTGGCCCTGGGTCACTATATCGCCTTCCCGTACATACACCCGGTCGAGATGGCCGTATTTTGTATAAAATCCATATTTATGCCGTACGAGGATATAATTTCCAAAACCCATCGGTTCGAACTTGTTTTCCACGACTTTTCCGTCCGCCGTAGCAAGGACCGGCCATCCGCGGTGAAACGCGATGTCCGTTCCTAAGTGCAGATACCATTTTTTTGTAAAGGGATGTTCCGCGGGGCCGAAGGGATTGGTTATCCTTCCCTTCCCCCCTTCGAGGGGCCACAATGACGGAAGTTCTACAAGAAGCTCGCCGTGAGTGACCAGAAGGTCCGCTATTTTCTCGAGAGAGTCGGTAGATTCCTCCATGAGCGCCGCGATGCTCTGCAATTCGCTCAGCTCACGCATTACTCCCTGTTCTTCAAGACCTACGTTGATAAAGGAGGAGAGATCGGTTCCGGACGCTATGTCCCCCCGGGAACCGGAAGATGAGTTGAGCCCGAGGATCTGCATGGAACGGCTGATATCGGATTTAAACTTTTTGGAAACGCTTTGAAGTTCGGCAATTTCGTCCCTGAGTATCTCTAGACTGGCTTCGGCGCTGTCCAGCGTTTCCGTTTTTTTATCCAGCATGCGCGAAAGTCCGCTGAAGGCGGTGCTGGAGAGAAAAAAGGTAATCAGCACACCGGTGAGAAGTACGCATAGAAATACAAGCGAAAATACGGAGATTCGAAAATTAAATATCTTCTTTTCGGAATGGGGAATAAACATAACGGTAAAACGCTGCTTACCGACTATCACAAGGTTCTTAAAAAACCTCGCGATCCATTCGCCTGCCGCAGTGAGCCATTTTACCAACACTTCCGTGGCGCGGTTCTCGATTTTTTTATATTGATGAGCTGGTGACACCTCTCCCTTTCCTTCTGTTAAAAAGCTATCATGTTGAAAAACATTTGTCAAATATATATTGACGCCGCATCTACATCGTGTTATTGTTTTATAGTCTTATTTCTTTTAAAATCCTAAAAAAATTGGAAGGATAATGCGATTTTTCGACACTCACGCACACATTGGTCTTATTAATGAAGACCCGATCGAACAGTTGATCATTACTCAAGAAGCCCGGCAGGGAGGTGTTGAACATATTGTCAGCATCTGTAACAATCTGCACGATTTTTTCCAGGTATATGAAAACTTGTCTACCGCTTCCCATGTATATCATAGTATCGGCGTTTCACCCTCGGAAGTTGCCCATCCGGGCAAAGATTGGGAAGAAAAAATCGAAAAAGGGGTAAAATTCGACCGGGTTGTCGCCATCGGAGAAATCGGTCTCGATTATTATCGGAAATTCGGCAATAAGGATTCGCAGATCGAATTGTTTATCCGACAGCTGGAAATGGCGGATAAATTAAGATTTCCGGTGATTATCCATAACCGTGAAGCCGGTCAAGATGTTTTGGAGATTCTCAGACAAAAACTTCCCGCTAAAGGCGGGGTCCTGCACTGCTACTCGGAGGACTGGGAATATGCGCAAAAAGCGCTGGAACTTAATTTATATATTTCATTTGCAGGTAATGTCACCTACCGGAATGCCCGAAACCTTCACGAAACGGTGAAAAATATGCCCCTCGACAGAATGCTCATCGAATCGGAAAGCCCTTTTATGGTACCTGCCGAATACAGGGGAAAGAGAAACAAACCGGTCTATTTAAAATCAACCGCCGAGTTTATCGCGGAACTTCGAGAAAACCCCCTCGAAGAGATTGCAGAGGGATTATATCAAAACAGCCTCCGTGTCTTCGGAATTTCGGAATAGAGATTACCTTCACCCTATTTCTCTCCCGGGCCTCGAAATCCCCGGAAGTCTCTTCCTCGCACCGTTAGCAGGCTTTACCGATGCCGCCTTCCGTTCTATCTGTATTGATTTCGGCGCCGATTTTACTTTTTCCGAAATGGTTTCCGCCGAAGGTCTCCGCCGGGGAAGCGAAAAAACGAAGGCGCTGCTGCGGACGGCGGAAAATGAAACCCGTTTCGGCATTCAAATTTTTGCAGGAAACCCGCATACTGCAAAGGAAGCGGCGGCCCTTTGTCTCTGCTACTCCCCTTCCCTTATCGATATCAATTGCGGATGTCCGGTCCCGAAGGTAGTAAAAACCGGCGCAGGGGCAGCGCTTCTTCGTGACCCGGAGAAACTGCATTCGGTTGTGAAGGAAGTGAAAGAAGGAGCTGCCGGCACGGGACGGACGATACCGGTGAGTGTGAAAATTCGTTCAGGCTGGGACGCGGGGAGCATCAATTATCTGGAAACCGCCGAAGCTGCCGCTGCGGGCGGCGCTGATATGATTACTCTTCACCCCCGGACAAGATCTCAGGGTTATTCGGGAAACGCGGCATGGCGCCACATAGAAGAACTGAAACGGAATATTTCGGTTCCGATTATCGGCTCCGGCGATCTCTTTACTCCCGAAGATATCAGGCAGATGTTTGAGCAAACAGGGTGTGACGGTGTGATGATCGCCCGCGGGGCCGTGGGAAACCCGTTCATTTTTAAGAAGACGAAAATGTACCTTGCAAGCGGGACGCTCCCTCCGCAGCCGGAAGTTTCAACGCGGCTCGAAACGGCCTGGAAACATTATCTCCTCCTATGCAGATATAAAGGGGAAACAACTGCCTCTAAGGAGATAAAAAAACAGTTTTGCGCCTATACGAAGGGAATTCCCCACGGAGGCGAACTTCGAAACCGCCTCGTTCACGCGGAGAGTAAAGATGAATTCCAAAAAATTTTAAAAGAGTTTAAAGAAAATTATTGATTTGCCCCTGGAAAATCGGCTATCATGCGGATATGAATCGCCTCGGACAGCGAAATTTCGGGCTTGTTCACGTTCTTCCTTCACTATGCGCCGCCGCGTTCATTACATTTATCCTTCTCTATTCCGCACCGCCGGTGGACAGCGGTATTCCGGCCCATGACCAGGTAAAGATACCTGGTTTCTCCGTATCGCTTAAAGGAGAGGAACTCGGCTGGGTGGATTCAAAACAAAGCTTCTTTCTTATGCAGGACCATATCGGTCCCGAAAGCAAATGGTTTTTCACCGATCCGCTGGGTAAAAAAAATTTTATTTTTTCCGAAGCTTTTGCGGAAAATCGTGAAACCGCCCTTCTGCGGACGGAAGAAAAAGTCCGCGGCTACATATCCCAAAACCAAATCGGATATTTTATTACCGCCGGATCGGAACCGGTAGTGGCTTTGGGAAATGAAAAGGAGTGCGAGAAGGTAATCGAAGCAGTAAAAACCCACTACGCGCCCCCGGACACCGACAGCGGAAGCATTCAAGAACGGAAAATAAAAATTCGGGAAAAAACAGGATTTGCGCCCGCAATTGTAGCCCGAAAAAAAATTTTTTCCGCGCCGGATGCGGTACAGTACCTTCTGAAAGGCACCCTCGAAGAAAAAATCTATACCGTAGAACCGGAAGATACGGTATGGTCGATCTCGAGGAAGCACGGTCTTACCATGGATGAGATCGTCAAAGCAAATCCGGAGATAGATCCGGACCGAATCTATCCGGGAGACCGATTGAGTCTGGTCGTTCCGAAACCTTTTTTAACCGTGGAAACAGAATATATCCATGAATACACCAGGCAGGTCCGGTTTTATACCCGGGTTATATTAGACTCGGGTATGTACAGAAACGAGTCGGTCATCGAACGGCGGGGCAAATTCGGAGAAGAGCTGGTCCGGGCCCGTATTCAACTGGTAAACGGACTGCTTCGGGAGAAAGAGTTTGTTGAAATTACCGAGCTCTCAAAACCGGTGACCGCGGTCATTCGGCAGGGCACCGCCCGGACCCCGGACGATGTGCTGGTTTCATCCGCTTTTCTGCCCGAAGGGATCGGGATGATAACTTCTCACTTCGGGCCGCGCTGGGGACGCTTTCACTACGGGATCGATGTAAGCGCTCCTATCGGAACGCCGGTTTACGCCTACGCGGAAGGAACCGTGGTGTTTGCAGGACACACCGGCATCCTCGGAAACCTCGTCACCCTGAAACACCAAGACGGTTTGATAACTCGGTACGGACACGCGGATGTCCTTTCCGTAGCTTTAGGCGACGAGGTGGAAAAGGGCCAAACCATCATGCTCTCCGGAAACTCAGGCTACAGCACCGGCCCACATGTGCATTTTGAAATCCGGAAGAACGGCGTCGCCCTCGATCCTCTTCGTTATCTCCGGGGCCTGCAAAGAAAAGAGTAGCATCCTCATCATACGGTCAATAGAGATCCGGCCGCCGGTTCTCGAATACCGGTATCTTTTTTCGTATATTCCGCACACTCTCCATATCGACCGGGCCGAGAACCAGCGCTTCTTCGTCTCCGCTGCCCGATATTATGTTTCCCCAAGGATCGTAGATCGAGGTATTGCCGAAAAACTTCGCGTCATTCTGCATGCCCACCCGGTTGACCCCGAGAACATAACATTGATTTTCAATCGCCCGGGCCTGTAAAAGACAACGCCAATGGTCGAGCCTGGGATAAGGAAACTCGGCGGGTAAAACGAGCATTTCCGCTCCGCTGCATGCAAGTTTCCTGGCGAGTTCCGGAAACCGGAGATCATAGCAAATGAGAATGCCGATCCTGCCGATTTCGGCATCGAAAACAGCACACAAATCGCCTTTCTCAAATTCCCTGTCTTCCCCCATGAGCGGAAAAAGATGGGATTTTCTGTACGAACCGATTATTTTTCCGTCCGGGCCGAAAAAAACGGCACAATTATAGATTCCGCCGTTATAACGTTCCGGTATGCTGCCGGCTATCAAAAAAATGCCGAGCTTTGCGGCGAGGGATGAAAAGGAATCGGTAATCGGGCCGGGCACCTGTTCCGCGGTCTGTCGTATATATTCATAATCGAAGCCGGTGGTGAATAATTCCGGCAGACAGACCAACCCCGCGCCGGCTGTGGCTGCTTTCTTTACAAGTTCAACCGCCCGCTTGATGTTCTTTTTCCCGTTGCGATATAGAACATCCATTTGGATGCCCCCGGCAATGAATTTCCTGTTCATCTTCCCTTCCATCATACCATCTATGCTAAACGATCATGCCGTACTTGTAAATGGAAATGAAAACAGGTATTTTGTAATTTGAGATGTACAGTTCGCGAAACTCCGGAACCAATTGGTTAATATTTTCATCAAATCGTCTCTTAGTTCGGCATGCATACGGTGAAATAAAGCCGGTAACCGGACATCCGGAAAAACTCGGTTTAGAGGCGGAACAGAGTGTTGAATTGTCGGCCGGTTCGGATACGGTCTATACGGCGGTAGCCGTAAAAGAACCGGAAACAATTTCCGATGAATACACCTTCCTCGACCTCCGCAGCCTCGCTTCACTGACCGAAAGAAAACTGTTTTTTATTGCGGGTAAGGCATATCAGCTTCTGTTCTGGGAAGAAACACACCGGTTTTGCGGAAAGTGCGGGGCCCCGCTCGGGAAAGGGCAGGAGGAGTATTCAAAACGATGCAGCGCATGCGGACTGCATATATTTCCGACGATTTCTCCTGCAATTATTATCGGAGTGGTGAGGGGCCGCAAGCTGCTTCTCGCGCATAACGCCGGGTTCCCCGCGGGGCTGTTCAGTCTAATCGCGGGATTCATGGAGCCGGGGGAAACGATTGAGCAGTGCGCACGCAGAGAGGTCGCCGAAGAAACCGGTATCGCCATACAAGATATTACCTATTTCGGGAGCCAGCCGTGGCCTTTTCCGCATTCCCTCATGATCGGCCTTACCGGAAAATACGCAGGCGGCTCCATCCGGCCGGACGGAAAGGAGATAACGGAAGCGGGCTGGTTTTCTCCGGAGGAGCTTCCTAAACTTCCGCCGAAGGGGAGCATCTCCCGCGATATTATCGAATGGTTTATAAAACCGGGCGCCCCTCACCTCGCTTGACTTTTTAACCGGGTGATACTACCTTCACCATAATGAAAATACGTTATAATGCGCCGGTCAGCATTACATTCGCCTTAATTGCCCTGATCGTGCTGGCGGTCCAACAGCTCACTAAAAGCGCGTTGATATCGGTCCTCTTTACCGCGCCTTCCCGCGGTTCCTTTCAGCCGACCGACATCTTTTCATACCTGCGCCTTTTTCTCCATATAATCGGGCACGCCGACTGGACCCATTTTATGAGCAACTTCGCTTTTATTCTCCTGCTCGGCCCGGGCCTGGAAGAAAAATACGGATCCGGTTCTGTTTTATTTATGATTATCGTCACCGCTTTGATTACCGGGCTGTTAAACGCTCTGTTTCTGCCCACGGGACTTCAAGGGGCAAGCGGAGTCGTTTTTATGATGATACTGCTTACTTCTTTTACGAACATCAGGCAGGGAGAGCTCCCGATTACATTTATTCTGGTTGTGTTGATTTTCCTCGCCAAGGAGGTAATCAATGCATTCAGGGAAAACAGCATTTCGGAGTTCACCCACATCGTGGGCGGCATTTTAGGCAGTCTGTTCGGTTTTTTTAAACCACCCAAATCGAAAAAATAATCCCCATTTACGAGGAGTTATTATGTCCGGGAAAGTATTCTTTCTAAAAATTTCACCCGAGAGCCCCCTTGAAGAACGGGTCCGGTCGATCAAAAAACTTTGCCGCCGCCCGGAGTTTAACAGAACGATTATCGGAAAAGACAAGGTGGCGGTAAAAATTCATATTGGGGAGAAAGATAACACAACCCATGTGGCCCCGGAGATCGTTCGAGAAGTCGTCGCCGCGGTGAAACAGGCGAAAGGGCTTCCTTTTTTAACGGAAACATCAACACTCTACAAGGGAGAGCGTACGAACGCGATCCTCCATACGGAACACGCGGAACGGCACGGCTTTACAATAAAGAATACAGGCGCTCCTTTTATCATTTCGGACGGACTGGAGGGTAACTCCGAAGTCGAAATTGAGATAAACGGCATCCTGCATAAGACCGTTTCAATAGCGAGAGAGGCGGCCTATGCCGACGTATTGATCGCGGTGAGCCATGTAACCGGACATATGGCGAGCGGGATGGGAGCGTGCCTTAAAAATCTGGGAATGGGGCTTGCCAGCAGAAAAGGAAAGATGAGGCAGCATTCGTCGGTAAAACCGTTTGTCAAAGAAAACAAATGCATCATGTGCGGGCAATGTATCGAATGGTGTCCGGAAGATGCCGTAACGGAACAAAACGGGAAAGCCCGCATCAACCATGAAAAATGCATCGGCTGCGGGGAATGCCTGACCGTTTGCAACTACGATGCCGTGTCCCACAACTGGGGGACTGAAACGGTAGAACTGCAGAAACAGATAGCCGAATATGCCCTGGGCGCGGTGGCGGGTAAAAAGGGGAAAGTCTACTTCATAAACTGTTTATTTGATATGACCAAAGACTGCGACTGTAAGTCCGGAAAACAGAATCCGATTGTTCCGGATATCGGCATTCTCGGGTCCGTCGACCCGGTGGCATTGGACACCGCGACCCTCGACTTAACGGAGCAGGGGGAGCGGAAACTGATCGGGTCTGCGTGGCCGCGCCTTGATCCGCGCGTACAACTCAAGCATGGAGAAAAGATCGGTCTCGGCACCCGGACCTACGAACTCGTTACCCTTTAAAGAAGCCGGTGAAAAGCCTGCATATATACATCCAGCCCGTCGAATGTTTCAGGCTTTACCTCGCTCTTTTCGATTTCATACAAATCCGCCATGGCATACGGATCGGTACCGTCTAAAGCGGCCTTCCCGAGCATAGCGGCGCCGAAGGCGGTAGCCTCGTCGAGATTGGTAAGATATACCCGCGATTTCGGAAACATCGCGGTGAGAAGGGTATTGTAGTCGAGGTTCTTTCTAAAACCTCCTTCGATAAATATCGACATTCCATCTTTTGTTCCGGCCCGTTCGAGGGCCACCTTCGACTGCAGTGCAATAGAAAGATTAAGGGTCGCAAAAGCGGCGGGATAATCGTTGAAAAAATCCGGTATTTTCCCCGCCTCGATTTCCTTTAAATGATACTCCTTTTTTCCGTCGAAGGCCCGGGGCTCCGAGTCCGGAAACTGCCCTGTCCCCCGCTGAATGCCCGGAAGAATAAAGTCCTTTTTTTTCCAAATCACCTTACGATATATGCCCGGCACAAAGGGGGGATATCCTTTTTCGTCGTTTATCTGCTTTAGCAATTCAGACCATTTCTCAAACTCCAGTCCTCCCATGAGAAGGCTCGTTTTGACCGGATTGGAAAACACGTCCAGATTGAAAAAGACAAGTTTCCCGATCTCGTCATCTTTGAATTCTACCTCTTCGGCGGGACGCATAATCGCACACCATGTTCCGGTAGAGTTGAGTACGAATTTTTCTTTTGTTTTCACGATATGAGGCAGGAGCGATGCGTTTGAATCGTGGACCCCCATGGTGACAATCGTATCCCCGGGAAGACCTGTTTTTTTTGCGATATCCGGAGTAATCGTCCCCAATATTTCCCAAGACTTTGAGAGACCTCGAGGAAGCTTGTCCACGATGCCGAGTTTCTCGGCAACATATGACCATTGCTTTTTTCCATGGTCCCAAAAAAAAGTGTGACACCCCATATAAGTCGGTTCCGCTCCCACCTGTCCGGTGAGAACAAAACCAAAATATTGCGGAAACCCGAGAATCTTGTCCACATTCTTAAACTCATCGGGATACTCCTTTTGCACAAAATAAATAATTTTCGCCAAACTTACCAGGCTTCCCATAGGGGGGGTCGCGGTTGTACGCTGGAGTTTCTCGACACCGCCGAAATGCTCAAAAAATTCATGGTCGAATTCGATTCCCGGTTCGGTAGTATATGCAACCGGAGGAACGGCGAGTTCACCGTCTTTGCCCAAACAGACGCATGTAGCGCCATGGGTAGTAATGGAAACAGCGCGTATCGGATATTTACGCGCAAAACCGGCAAGACTTGACAGAAACCATTCGCGCATCTCATCGACCCGTTCAAAATTGGTGCTTTTTTCCGTATATTCAGGGAAACTCTCCGTTACCATGTCTACTAACACAAGTTTTTCATCGAAAATGATCACTTTTTTATTCGTTTTTCCGACGTCAAACACCGCAATGTGAGAACCCATATTCGCTCCTTTCGAGTATGCAATCTATTTATTTTGTACTGTTTTTGTTATAATGTAAACCGATTGTTATAAAGTGATAATTTCCGCGAGCAGAAGAACGGATATACCCCACTATTACGGCGACTGGTTCATCCGGCGCGTCCGGGCCGGATACTGTATAACGAAAAACCCTTTTTTCCCCGATAAACGGTATCGAATATCACTTCGGTCTGAAGATGTCGACTGCTTTGTTTTTTGGACCCGCTGCCCCGTTACACTCATGCCGCACCTGAGCGAACTGGAGGCTGGGGGCTACCCTTATTATTTTCTATACACCCTCGTTGACTATCCCCGGATTTTGGAACCCGGCCTGCCTGCCCTGGAGAAGCGGACCGAATTGTTCCGCGAGCTCGCCAAGTCAATTGGGGCGGAAAGAACTGTCTGGAGGTACGACCCGATTTATCTTTCGGCGGAAACGGACTTTGCCTATCATGCAGAGCGGTTTCGCGGCATCGCGCAAAAGCTTTCCGGCTATACAAAACGGGTGATCGTGAGTTTCTATGATTCCTACAGGAAGACAAAAACACGGCTTAAAGCTCTTCCGGAAGAGTTTAGGCCGAAGCAGAAGCCGGAGATGCTCCGGGAGGCCTCATTCCTAAGCCCGGATTTTATGAATTTTGTCTCAGGCCTTGCCGAGGCAGCAAGTTCAGCAGGAATGAAGATACAAAGCTGTGCGGAAAAAATAGATTTGTCCCCGGCCGGGGTCCGGCCGGGAGCGTGTATTGATGCAGGATTAATTCAAAGGCTCTTCGGTTTTCGGGTGCCTCAAAAAAAGGACCCGAATCAGCGCAAACGATGCAGATGCGCCTTGTCTCGGGACATCGGCGCCTACGAAACCTGCATAAGCGGCTGTCTGTACTGCTATGCCGCAGGCGACCCCGGCCGGGCCCGAAGCCTTTATAAACAACACAATCCGGAGAATGAATCCCTCGTTTAACGGCCGCGCAGGAAGGTTTCTATCTCCTCTAAGGTTGGGAGGGAGGACTGGGCCCCTAAGCGGGAGGCGGCCAGGGCGCCGGCGGCGGAAGCATACCGCACAGCCTCATGCACCGGCCGCCCGGAAAGGAGCCGTACCGCGGCGGCGGCTGTAAACGCGTCCCCCGCCGCCGTCGTATCCCGCGCTTCCACCGGGAAGGCGGGATACTGCTTGGCACCCTCGGGGGTGACAAGCAGGGCGCCCCGGCCGCCGCGCTTCACGAGCAGATATTCGGGTTCGAGTTCCCGGAACAGCTCCCCGGCGGCCTCTTCCACCTCTTTGTCGGCGGTACAGCTGCGGCCGGTTAAGGCTTCAAGTTCGGTTTCATTAGGAGAAAGGAGAGTGACTCCTTTAAGCGCCTTCCGCGAGATCGGCCGCGCGGGACCGGCATCAACATATACCGGCAGCGATGCCGCTTTTGCTTCGGCGATCACTCCTTCGATTACTTCGACGGGAATCTCGAAGGAAAGGAGGACCGCGTCGACTTTTTTCCCGGATAAAGCGGCGCCTACGTCCCGGGCGGAAAGCTCGAGGTTCGCGCCCGGATAGACGAGGATCCGGTTCTCACCGTCCGGTTCCAGAAAAATCACCGCCATGCCGGTCGGCACGTTTTCATCTCTTTCAAGATTTTCCGTTTCAATACCTTCATTATGCAAAGAGGAAACGAGGAGTTCAGCCTCCCGGTCCATTCCCACTTTTCCATAAAAGCGGACCCGGCCGCCCGCGCGGGCTGCAGCCACCGCTTGATTCGCCCCCTTTCCGCCCGGGTGTTTCGAAAAACGTTCTCCTAAAAGGCTTTCACCGGCCTTCGGCATGCGGGGCGTTTCGAGGACAAGGTCCATGTTGATACTGCCCACAACGAGCAGCCTGGGTGAATAGG
>CAYWIK010000056.1:0-14072 GCA_964458315.1 uncultured Spirochaetales bacterium
AAACTGGATGTATTCACTATATCGTTTTTTCTGATTCTGCTCAAGGCGGGTAGGGAGCGTAGAGGAGGCGGATATATTCGGGCCCTAAGAAATATTGCTGGATTTCGCGGTCTGTTTCGAATTTTCCGTCGGACACGGCGGGCGGTTCTGCAGCCGGCGCCGAAAACATCGCTTCCACCCGCCGGGCATACGCTTCAAACCCGAATTGTGCGTCCAAATCAATGTCCCGACTTCCGTCAGGGGAATCGAGTAATGTTTCTAATTGTTCCAGCACGTTTTCGTTGATATGTCTGCATTCTTTAAGATATTCCCCTTGTTTACAGCGGAGAAGCACATCGTACTGAATGTCCGGAGGAAGAAAGGAATAATCCATAGGATTCTCGTCAAACATCCCGTTAATCCTTGTTTTGAGGGACCTGATCCCTTCTTCTCCGAGGAATTGAACGAGACCGCTCAGGTATTCGTCATACCTCTCCTTTACGGACTGAATTTCTTTCCGCCTCAAAGGAACGAACAGTCCGCCGTACATACAATGACTGCGGTCGGAGAAATAGGGTGTAAAATCTGAAAGGGTTTCGAGACTTTTTGCAAACAGCTTCTTTTCCCAGGAGATCGCCTGGATAAAGAGATATCCGAATCCCTCCTGAATAGACGCTGAGACAATGCACTCGGAAGCAGCGAGTAAATCGTGGAAACCGATGCCGGTTTTCTCCTCCATGGACTGCATCCCCGCACCGAAGACGCCGGGTATGAGTCCGTTTCGATACGCCTTCTCAACCAGCCGAGAATAATTCTTTTCGTGGTCCGATGTTCCCGGCAGGGTGATAAATAGATTGGCGGGCTTGGAAGACAGTTTGCTCAATAACCCGGCCTCTAAGACATTTTTTCTTCGGATAGAACGGACCGGGTAGAGCAGGATTGGAGCCCCGGATATATAGGACTGTTTGTCCGCATAGCTCCGATCGATTTCCTCCTGTGCGGGCCGGCTTGATAATTCCATTGCCGGCTCCGGCGGCTTGGGGTTCGGCAGATAAAAAACATTGCCGCCTGGCAGCCCGGCGTCAAGGAGTAGCTTATAATCTCTGCTGTTGATGGCGCCGTACAAAATATTTTTTCCCTTCGGGTAGAGGGTTTCGGTATAGTATCGCCGCAGGAATTCGAGGTTGTTAAATCGCGCGCATTCCGGAAAATCGTGGATATGAAAAAAGACCGCCTGTTCCGGATGTTCTTGAGCGATTTCTATAACCGCTCTGGTAAATAACGGATTTTTTCCAATGTGATAGTTATGGACCCACCAGAAATAACCTCCGAATTGTTGGAGCAGGGTTCGTTTCAATGCCGGAAGGTCGATATTTGCCGCTTCATTTTCATCTACATATCCAATCGCAGGCAGTATAGCCGCCGATAAACTGCATTTTCCTGAAGAGGGTATTAGCGCGCTAACGGCAGCGCGTACCGAATCGGTGTGTTCACGGTCACCGGAAACAAGGACGATTTCTTCGATTTCAGAGATATATTGGGCTGCGGCTGCTGCTGAGTAGCGGATAACCGTAGTCACCCCGCCGGGATGCAGGTGATAGTGAAATATTGCAATTTTCAATGCCGCTTATTCCTCTTTTCCGCGGATGACGACCTCGACCCGCCGATTTAGATGTTGTCGATGCTCACCGGAGGCGGCGGGGCTGTCACCGCCTAAACCGCGCATGTCCGGCGGGATTTCAGGCTTCCACCCGTTTGTTACGAGGAATGTATATACCGCTTCAGCACGCTCTAAAGAAAGGGCTTTACGTTCGATTTCCGTTGGAAAGAGTGCACAGTGACCAATGATTTCAACCTTGGCGTCTTTGTAGCGGTTAAGAAGCTCAAGGACCTGCAGCAGGGCGGACCTGGTTTCCCGGGTAAGGGAGGCGCTTTCCGGCTGAAAATAGACGGTCCTTTGGATTGTCTCTGCAGGTATTTCGGGAGAAGGCTCTTCAACCGCTGTTTTCGCGGTCTCGGGCGCCTCCGTTGTTGCTTCATCTTCTGCTGCTTTTGCCAACGGCGCCTCCGTTGTTGCTTCATCTTCTGCTGCTTTTGCCAACGGCGCCTCCGTTGTTGCTTCATCTTCTGCTGCTTCGGGAGCTTTTTTCTCTTCCGCCTCGTCGGCTTCAGTTTCTTGGACCGTTTGCTTTTCGCCGGTTTTTACAGTTTTCGAGGTTTTCTCTTTTGAAGCCACTGAGCCCTCTTTGCCGTTCTCCACCGCCGCGTCTGCGGTCTCGGCCTGCCGGCCCGTTATCCCGGTGCCGAATACGACACCGGCCGCTGCGCCTAAAATAACGAAAAGTAAGACCGGTATCCACCATAAACTTCTCTTGTTTCGATATTTATTCAAATCCGTCGAAGAAGTATGCACCTGTTTTTTCCCGAACAGGACGGCGAGGCGGAGATGCCGTTTTTTTTCAAGCCTTCCCTTAAGGGTGATTTTTATCTCCCCGGCGGGTTTTGGCGGCAGAGGGGAAATTACAATCTCCTTGACCGGAATTTTTTTACCTTCTGAAAACAGATAAACCTTGATGGCCGCCTTCTTCTGGTTGTCTGAGATTGTTGTAAGAGCTAACTCATTTTGGACATCTTTCCGAAGGTCTAAAAAGAGGGCATAGTGTTGATGTTCGATTTCGACGCCTATTGATTCAGTCACAATCAATAGTTTAAACAATCCTCAGAAGAGGTCAAGTCCCTGAATCGTTGACATCGGAATTTTTATCATGTATCGTTTCCGTAATGAATATTTTTCAGGTGCTTAGAAGCTTTTTCCGGTCGGTTGTGCGGTTAGGAAGCGAAAAACTTCCGTTTACATGGGGAAAATTTATTTTTCAGTTTCTCCTGCCGGTTATTGTCTATTTCGTTTTCTATAAGCTGATTCTGCTCTTGTTTAAACGTATTTTCAGAAATACAAAGATGAAGGAGCAGGTCAGGAAAAAAGCGCTCCTCTGGATTAAGCGTATCTTTCGGATTTTGTTTGTCGTTTTGATCGGCATACTTATCGGAAGGCTGTTCGGCGCTAAAATTCTTACCTATTTGGGTCTTTTTTTCAATTTTTTAAGCAAGCCCTTTTTCGAATCCGGCAACACCAAGATATCCATTATCACCATCCTCCTCACCATTCCGATATTTTACCTTGCCACGTGGGTCGCAAGAGCGATCAGGGCTTTTTTTGACCGGACCGTACTTCAAAAACTCGGTCTCGATGAATCAAAAAAATTCTCCATTTCCAATTTGATACGGTATCTCGTTCTCATTATTGTACTTCTTATCGGTCTCTCGATTATCGGCATCAATTTATCGTCTTTGACGGTCATATTTGGCGTTTTAGGGATCGGTCTCGGTTTCGGCCTGCAAAATTTGGTCGCCAATTTATTCGCGGGTATTGTCATCATCTTTACCCATCCAATCAAAGAGGGCGACCGGGTATTAGTAATGGACAGCGAAGGGGTCGTGGTAAAGATACGGGCGGTGGCAACGGTGATAAACACCATAAAGAACGAGACGATTGTGGTCCCTAACTCTCAGATAACCCAGGATAAGGTGTATAATTATTCCTACGATGACCGGAGTATATTTGTCGAAACCAGTGTAGAGGTGGCGTATACGGCCGATTTAGAGAAGGCCGTCGCAGTTATGGAGGAAATCGGGAAACGCAACCCCTACCGGATAGACGGTGAGCAAGTCATCGTTCGGGTCAGTTCTTTTGAAAGTTCCGGTATTCAGTTGATGCTATTTTGTAAAATCACCGATGTGAATGATAAATATGCATCGATTTCGTGGGCAAATATGGAAATTTGGCGGGAGTTTAAGAAAAATTCGATAGAGATTCCCTATCCGCAGGTGGATATTCATTTCCGAAATGCAATCCCCGGAGAGAAAGGCGAGCCGGCTCCCTAAAGGTCGGAAAGGGTCATTGCTTTTGGTACTTGTCCATGATCCCTTTGAGGGTGATCTTGTTGAAATACTCTTTGATTTTATCCGACGCTTCTTTCCATACTTCGTGGGCCACGCAAGTTTCTATTCTTTCGCAGGGCGGGCCGTCCTGGTTCGCGGCAAGGCAGGGGGTAAACTCCACCCCTTCACCCGCGGCCTCGAGAATATCATACAGGGTGATCTCTTCCGGCGGCCGGTTTAGCCGAAAACCGCCGCCCGGTCCTCTGGTTGAAGAAATCATGCCGGTTTTTTTCAAGCGGAAAAAAATCTGTTCTAAAAATTCCGGTGAGATATCCTCTTTCTCTGCCAATTCTCGAATGGAAACAGGTTTATCCTTGTTTGATTTTGCGAGGGTATGCACCGCACGCAGCGCGTATCGTCCTTTTGTCGTTATTCTCATCGACCGATCCTACCTTTCTTATTTTTAGATATAGCGTTACTCGTTGACCCGTTCGACATATTCCATAGTCTCGGTGTTAACGAGTATTTTATCTCCTGTTTTTATAAACAACGGAACTTTTACTGATAAACCTGTTTCTAAGGCCACTGTTTTTGTCGCACCGGTTACCGTGTCTCCTTTTACCCCGTCCTCCGCTTCGGTGACGGTGTATACTCCTTTGTAGGGGAGTTTGATATCGATCGGCTTCTCTTCCCAAAAAACAACGTCGTATGCTTCGCCTTCTTGCATCAGCAGACCCTGCTCCCGGAAGTCTTCGGTTGGGACCTTGAACTGCTCGAAGGTTTCTGTGTCCATGAAATGGTAAAATTCTCCGTCGCTGTACATGAATTGGCTTTTCCGGTCTTCCACGTCAACTTCTTCGACGGTTTCCTGGGACTTGAATACTTCTTTCAGGACCTGGCCGGTTTGCAAATTCTTCAATTTTAACCGGACGAAAGCCGAGCCTTTTCCGGGATTGACGAATTCCCGATCCGCCACGAGATAAGGACCGCCTTTTATGAGAAGAGTCATTCCTTTATCTATAGAGCCTGCTTTTATCATTTCCTTGTTATTAGAGTATATCGATCAAAAACGGCGTGTCAATGAGAAATGATAAAAAAGTTGAGAAAATCAGTCTACATTTAGGACTTCTTTCATTGCATTTTCCAAAGACTCTTTCGGAAGGGCCCCCACAGCCATTTGCGGTTTTCCATCCATAGGGACAAAGAGCAGTGACGGTATGCTTTGAATGCCGAACGCGGAGGCTAATTCCTGTTCTTCCTCCGTATTTATTTTATAAACATGCACTTTTCCTTCATAATTTTGGGAAATTTCCTCAAGGACCGGCGCAACCATTTTACACGGCCCACACCAATCAGCATAGAAATCGATAATGCATGGCAGGTCTCCTTTATAATCCCATTCCTTTTGCGATTCATAGTCGAATACTTTTTCAATAAACGTATCTTTTGTTAAATGTTCTGCCATTTTAGGCTCCTTATATTAAAAATCTCCTATATATTACTAAAATTTAGCTTCATCGTAAAGGGTGCTGATCAGGTCTTTGCATTTTTTCCCATTTCTGATACATAAAGGAACATGTCTAACCTACTGAACCTTGCGCTTCTCTACGGCGGTAAATCGGGAGAACATGAAATCTCTCTGCGTTCGGCGGCGGCGGTTTTCAAGCATCTCAATAGAGACCGCTTTAACTGTATTCTCATCGGTATAGCACGAAACGGGGTATGGTATGTACAGCCGGAGCCGTCCGTGGAAGATGAAAAAACGGAACGGCTTAAGGTCAAGGACGATCCGCGGCGGCAGGTCATTCTCGCGCCCGGGGACGGGTTCTATGAAAAAGAGAAGAGGATGAAAATCGATATCATCTTTCCTGTACTCCACGGTGCGTACGGAGAAGACGGCTGCTATCAGGGACTTTTAGAAACCATCGATGTTCCCTACGCCGGTTCCGGCGTTTTAGGTTCCGCCCTCGGCATGGACAAAATAAAACTGAAAGAGGTATGGCAGCAGCACGGTCTTCCGGTTATACCCTTTGCCGGACTAAAAAAGTCGGTTTATTGTAATGCCGGTTTTTCTGTAGACCGGTTTCTCGACGATATATTTTCCTGTTTCGGGAATACAATATTTGTAAAGCCGGCCTGTGCCGGTTCGTCCCTCGGGGTGCACCGGGCGGAGACCCGGGAAGAAGCCGCTGCCGCCATGGAAGATGCATTCAGATATGATTCAAAGATTCTTATAGAGCGGGCAATAAAAGGAAGGGAGCTCGAATGCGCCGTTTTAGGCGGCGGCGATCCGGAAGTTACGCCGCCGGGAGAAATAATACCCAGCCGTGCTTTTTACGATTACGAAGCAAAATACGTTGATCCGGACGGGGCTCGTCTATGCATTCCTGCCGACTTGCCGAAAGAAACAACGGTAAAGATCCGGGAGTTGGTAAAGCAGGCATACCGCGGATCGGAAGCCTATGGATTCGCGCGCGTAGATCTGTTCCTCGAAGAAGAAACGGAAAATATTTATTTAAATGAAATCAACACGATCCCCGGCTTTACGAACATCAGTATGTTTCCCCTCCTCTTTACCCATGCCGGGTATAGTTACTCGGGACTTATCGACCGTATATTAGACCTTGCCCTGGAAGCCCAGACTGAGAAAAGAAGTTTAAAACGTTCGTATACGCCCCCGGGATAGAAGTAGGAATTTTTTTTACCAATGGTTGTATGCGCTGATTCTGGCAAGGCTCTTCCGCTGATCTTTTATCGGATGCCGGCCTGCATAGCCTATGAGGAGAAGCATGACGACTTTCATAGAGTATGGAACGGTCAGGAGCTCCTTTACTTCCGACTCATCATAGGTCGTGACCACGCAGGACCCCAGCCCCTCATGTTGAGCCTGCAGCAGCATAAAAGCGCCTGCAAAGGTAATGTCGATTGGATAAGAGTATTGACCGTTGGGCATTCTATAATCGATATTGGTTGAGCAAAGGGCAATCACCACAGGAGCTTGGCCCACATGTTCCTGATTGAATGCAGCGACTTTTATTTTTTGGATCAATTGTTTATCATTGAGTACAATAAATCGCCAGGGCTGCCGGTTCTTTGCCGAAGGAGCGATACGGCCTGCCTCTAAAATTCTTTGTACTTTTTCTTGTTCGATGGGGCGGTCCAAAAACTCCCTCGTACTCTGCCGATCGGCAATCTCGGGCAATAATTCCATTAAGTTACGCTCCTTTCTGTTTTTATGCTATTATAACGATGAATGAATATTATTGCAAAACATTATTGATGAGAACGACAAAAACTATCGGCATTATTGTTTTTTTCCTCGCTTCTGTTTCGGCACAGGCCGTAGATGTTGTCGAAGAGACCCTCAGACACGAACAATATATCCGTACCCAGTTCCCCCGGCTGGATGGAAGTACCGCCGAAGATAATGTTATTGAATATATTCAGGCCGTCCTCGATAAATACGGCATTGAGAATCAGACAGAGGATTTTACTGAGTTTGAACAAGGCCATTCCTTTTCACGGGTTATCGAAGCAGCCATCCCCGGAGACAAAGAAGATACGCTTATCATAGCAGCCTCGCTCAATCATCCCTACGAAGCGGCGAAGAAGGAAAGCGGGTCGATCGATATCTCCCTTGCCTTGGCATCCGCCGCTTATTTCGCGCAAAACAAAAGTCCTGTGTCGGTGAAGCTTCTTTTTCTCGGCGGAGAGTATGCGCCGGAAGGTGCGAAACAAATGGGCACCGAACTGTTTTTACGAGATTATTATCCGGAAGCCGGGGCGGCGGTTATGTATCTGCGTTTTCAAGAATATCCGGAAAAGGTCGCCGTGCGAACCGGCGGAAACGGGCATATAACTCCATACTGGCTCATAAACCGCTGCTCCGCGTCTATGGAGAAGGCAGGCCTTCCGTATAGGGTGCTGGGAAATGAAAATCAAATTTTTAGGCTCGGCATTTCGAAAACATCAAATTTTTCTCTCCCTTATCTCAGGGACGGACTGCCTGCCGTGGAATTTATAGGAACCGGCGGGGGGTCGGGTAATACCGGCTCCGCGGATCGGGAGAGCGCGTGGATAAAATCATTCTATGCATTTCTCGATTCTTTTCTCGAAAAAACCGCCGGAGAATTTCCCGAAGAGTGGGACCGTCATTATCTCTATTTTAAATTGAGCGATTTTTCTTTTATCCTTCCGGAAGGCGCGTATATTTTTTTTCTCATCGGACTATATTCTTCCTTTCTTGTCCTCGCGATATTTATCCGGAAGCGGATCGGCAGATATAGGCGAATCCTGCTTCGAAAATCATGGGCCCTCCTTCTCCTCTTTGTGATGATTTTTTGTTTTCTTTTTCTCGCTACCCTTATTGTCCGGGGCGTTTCTATTATTCGGGGTTATCCTCAATTGTGGCAACAAAACCCGCTGCTCTTTTTTACTTTCAAGATCGTTGCCGCGTTTTCTTTCTTCTTTCTCATGTATCGTCTTGTAAAACGGGTCCCTTTTCCTATTATTAGGAGTTTTTACAGCGCTTCGGTCATTATCTTTTTCCTTCTTCTCATTATCGTCACCAGTATAATAAATGTATCTTTCAGTTACTATTTCGTATGGGCCCTCTATTGGGCTGTACTTTTCTCTCTCTTTCAAAACCGGTTCGCAAAGCTTTTTTGTTTTTTCGCGGCGCCTGCCTTTCTTATAAAAGGAATTTACGACTTGTTCGTTCTCGGCAGCGAAGAGGCCCTCGAGTTTTTGATCGTGTCTCCGCTCTATGGGAATTTATTTTTTTCCCTTTTTATTTTACCTTACGCGCTTATGATTATTCGGGTCATCCGCGCCTTCAGGGATACTTCGCGGATTAAGCATGAACTCCACGGGTGGCTTCTCTATGCACTTCCTGCCGCGGCGTTTATCGTACTCATTACCTACAGTATTCTCTTTACCCCCTACACGGAAGTAAATCCGAGAACAATCTATGTCGACGAAACCATCGATGCCGAACTTATGGAACGGAAACTTTCCCTCAGGAGCGAAGCTCCTTTAGGGGCCGTCGAAATCGGCGGAGCGGAAGAGTATCAGGATATCAATGCCGGCCGGGCGCATTCAGTAACTGAATATGCCGAAACGATTCCGGATCTCCTCCAAACGGAGACGAAGGTAAAACGGTTTCTCGACCGGAAATATCTTACCGTAACAATCACTACCGTTGGCGAGCCGGTAAAGATGAATGTACGGCTTTTTTCCGAAGGAGAGTTAATTCTCTACGATTCTAATTTTCCCTTCACCCAGGACCCGGAAGCGGGGCTTGCAACAATTTACATCGGCGCATATCCTCCCGAACCGCTGGAACTTGAAATCGTCATTCCTGAACGGTATGATTATGAATTGCAGCTGGAGACGGTGTACAGAATATTTCCCTACCGGCTTACCGTGACCGCGGAGAATGCGGTTACGGTAAAACAGCTTACCTATACCGCTTGGGTCCGGTTATAGGGGGGGATATGAACGTTATTTTTCATGTCGATATGGATGCCTTTTACGCCGCGGTCGAGCAGAACGATCATCCCGAACACCGGGGAAAGCCGGTTGTAATAGGCGCTCGGCCCGGGGCGCGCGGGGTAGTCTCCGCCTGCTCCTACGAGGCGAGGAAATACGGCATCCGCAGCGCCATGCCGATTTCAGAAGCGTACCGGCGCTGCCCTCATGCGGTCTATCTTCCCGTACGGATGGAACGGTATCAGGAAGTTTCTTCGCGGATCATGGAAATGTTTTTCAATTACACCCCCGAAGTCCATCAGATCTCAGTTGATGAAGCCTTTCTCGATATGACCGGTACGGAGCGGCTCTTCGGGCCGCCGGAAGAAACCGCGGTGCGGATCAAGAAAAGGGTCCGAGAGGAAACCGGCTGCACTCTCTCGATCGGAATAGCGGAAAATCATTTTTTGGCAAAACTTGCCTCTGAGGCGGACAAGCCGGACGGTCTTTTTCACGTAATGCCCGGTAAGGAAATCGAGTTTCTCGATACCCTGCGGCTGGAGGACTTGTGGGGAGTAGGCAAAAAGACCATCGAACGGATGGAGGAGCTTAACATCACATCGATTCCAAAACTTCGACAGTTTTCCAAGGGAAGCCTCGAAACCATGTTTGGAAAAGCAGCCGGAAACTATTTGTACAAGGCGGTCCGCGGTAATAATCCCGGGGTCTTTATCATGGAACCGAAAAGCAGGTCGGTAAGTAATGAAATCACCTTTGGGGAAGATACCCGGGATACGGATGCGATCAAGCGAGTCCTTTTAGAGCTGGCCCACCAGGTGATGTTTCGCCTGTTCAAGATGGATTATGTGTCCAAAACGGTATGCCTTAAGGTCCGGTTCGACGACTTTACCACTACCTCCGCGCAGAAGACCCTCAGGCACTACCTGGGATCCGCAGAGGAGATATACGCGGTGGCGTGTGCGCTTCTAAACCAGCGGTGGAACGGTTCCCGGCTGATTCGCCTTCTCGGGGTAGGGGTTTCGTCTGTGGAAGAGACGGGCTCGGCGGTGCAGGGAGAACTTTTCGAAGACGAATATGACCGCAGGAAAAAAGTGGAAAAGGCTGTGCTCGAATTGGGGAAGAAGATGCCCGGCAAACCGGTAGTCAAGGCAAATTTGTTAAAAAGCCGCCCGCGGAAGAATTAAAACAATTCGTTGTAGGTTTTTTCCGCTAACTGCAAATAAAAACGCTGGCGCTCGTCCCTAAAGGGGACGGACCGGAGGTTCTCGATCACCCACAGGAGGATTTCCTTTGCTTCATCCCGGTCGGAGATATCTCTAATTCTTTTTGTCCCTTCGTAGTAGCAATGTTTTTCGAGGACATCGGATGCCTCCCGGTACTGTTTCCGCTTGTTCGGCAGCGCTTTTTGCCGTTTATCGGCGTCCCAATTGCGTGTACAAAGCTGCCGGGCCAGACTGATGTAGTAATTATACCGGGGGGCCTCTTCGTCGGTCTTTCTGATCTCTTCCCTCATGACGTCGATCGACTTCCTGCTTAAGGAGACCGCATAATCGTCGTTTCCAAAGGAAACAATTCCGCCGGGCAGCTGTTCGTAGAGCAGGCCTAAGGAAAACCATGCCAGGCTGAAGCCCGGATTGAGCTCTACTGTCTTCTTAAAATCATCCCGCATATCCTCTACCCGGCCGAGAGCACTGAAGATCCCTTTTGTTTGTCCCCATTTCCCGGCATTAGAGCCCCGCCAGAAATAAGCGCGGTAATCGTAAGGGTCTATACGGATTGCTTTATTTGCATATTCCTCACCCGCAGCAAAGAGTTCTACAATTTTGTCTTTCCGCAGCCCTTTGTTTTCGGCAATAATTCCTTTCAGAAAGGTAAAACGGGAAAGCAGGATGTAATATTCGGCTTTCTCGTATTGTGTCCCGGCGCTTGTAAGGCCGGCCTGAATCAATGCAATGGCCCGGTCCACCTGCCCCCCTTCCGCCAGGAGTTCGGCCTCTTCGGTTATCCGCGGGGAAGCTGAAAGCTGAAAAAAGGAGGTAATCGCCAGAATAGAGATGAATACTAAAAACTTCCGCATCGGTTTAGTAATAAGATAACGCACTTTGATTGTCAATACAAAGATTATAATATTCGGCCTCAGTCGAGGAGCGGGGCGTCTTCGGTTTTCTTACTGATCAAGTTTTTAAGGGGCCGCACCACCATATAGTACCGGTTGGAATTGTTCCACAGGGTAAAACCGGAGGAAAGGCTTTCCTGCGTCCCTTCGACCTGCAGCTCTAAGTAGCGGGAATAAACCGGTTCTTCGAAGTCAAGTTCACCGCCGATAAGAAAAGCCTGCACATAGGGCCTGATGATGCTTCTGCCTTCAACAATGGCCGCGGAACGGTCCGAACCTTCCCGATAAATATATTTTGCCCGATCGAGATATTTCATGTCCTTTAAAAAGTCCCTGGGGAAGTGGGAGGGATAGAACATAGGGCAGATGACATCCACATAGTGCGAAACCATATCGAGGTCCTGACCGATCCAGTTTCCCATCCGATACCAGGAGTTAAAGCCGTAGAGGTCGGTACTTACGGGAATAGATATCCGTTCCCGCATCTTCCGAAGAAATGATTCGAGGGCGTCGATCTTTCTCATCCCCTCTTTTCTGTGCCGGTAGTGAACACCGCTGAAATTCCCGTCGGAGGGAAACCGGATGTAATCGAACTGTATTTCATCGATGCCCATCTCCTGCAGTTCTTCGGCTATCGAAATGTTGTACTCCCAGGCGAACTTGGAAAAGGAATCGACCCAAAACTCCCGCTGGATCCAGGTTTCTTCTTCCGTCTCTTCATCAACCCGTTTAATTTTATGCGCCCACGCTTTGCCGGTTTGACTGTTCCATACCGCATAGCGGTGATCGTCGTACCGATAGAGATAGGGGTCCTGAAAGCAGACAATTCGGCCGATCACGTAGATACCTTTTTCATGGGCGGTCTTTAGCAGTTCTTCCATATTGATGTGTTCACGCGCCGAGCCGATCTGCTTTGGTAATTCCAGTTTTGTGTTATAGGTTACCCTGCCGAGATCGTCTTTGACATCTACCACAACAGCGTTAAGCCCGTTGTCCACCAGAAATTTCAAATGTGTTTCGAGGTCTTCTCCCGATGCATTCCATGACTTGAGATAGATGCCGTATTTGTCGGCTGCTTTGCGCTGCCGGACCATTACCCGTTCGCTCAATTCGGGGGTGAAAACTTTTCCGCGCCGAAGAGATTCCCATCGTTCTTCCGCGGGGTAGTAGCGCCAGGATCCCGAAGGTGAAGACACCGCGAGGGCGAAGGTGTCTTCGCCATCTTCAATCCGGTGCATCGTAAGCTGTCTAATGTAGACCAGTGTTTTATCACCCGGAAAGTCGATCCGTGAGATTCTTTGGTCCGAGAGATCTGCCCGGTAGAGCCCGTTGCCGAACCCGGCCCCGATATACACGGTATCAGGTTCCCGGGGATCAAAGACCACGCTCGAAATCTCTTCACGGAACCCGGCCCCTCGGTAAAATGGGCCGGAAATCTTTTTTTGCCGGTTCCAGGTCCTTCCGCGGTCGGTCGTTTCATAAAGGCCGCTGAATGAGGTGCCGAGAAGTATGGTGTCTTTGTCATGCGGGGAGAGCGCGGCGCATGTAACGTAGGCGGACGTACTGATCGGTTCCTTTAAGGGTATTCTCTCCCATCGTTCCCCGCGGTTTTCCGAAATGTAGAGGCTCCAGGAATCGGTTATCACAATCCGTTTTTCATTTATCGGATCCGCGGAAACCGAGGTGAGTGGAACGGTTTCCGAGCCGTCGAAAGGATACACAACCTGTTTCGGGAGGCCGGTGTTTCTCTGTTCCCAGGTTTTCCCGCCGTCGTCTGAGACGAGAAATCCAAGGCCGCGGGAAATGCCGTACATATAACCGTCCGAGGTTTTGATATAGAGATCGATATTAGGTTTTTTTTGCTCGGCCATAAGTAACGGGGCGGCGATGCAGAGGCCTAAAAAAATGAATAGAAAAAACGAGAGTCGTCGCATATGCATGGGCCATTCTATGTGGCAAAAAAAAGGCAGTCAATAGAAATATCGGAAAAAAGTTCCCCGTATTTGAATCAGCAGAGGACTTTCCCCTGTATATATATAATATAATGGAAGTTCATGATTATTATCCAAAAATATCCGAACTGCCGGACGATTTAAAACCCCGGGAACTCTTATTTGCCCGGGGCGCCGAATATCTTTCCGACCGGCAGCTTTTACAAATTGTTCTCGGTTCAGGGTCTAAGGGGAGGGGCGTCCATCTGCTTGCCCGGGACGTGCTCACGGTAATCGACGGTCCGGGAAACAGCTTTACCCCCGAGGGGCTTTTAGGTATTCAGGGCTTAGGAGACGCAAAGCGCGCCCTGCTCTGCGCGGCTTTCGAGCTCGCCCGGCGGCGGCTCTGTCCGTCCCGGAGACGCATCGGCAAGCCGGTGGACATCCTGCCGATCGTTGCCCATTTCGCCGACCGCAAGCAGGAACACTTCTTGAGCGTATCGTTAAACGGCGCCCACGAGGTGATCGGCCTCAGGGTAGTGAGCGTGGGCCTGGTGAACCGCACCCTCGTCCACCCGCGGGAAGTTTTCGCCGATCCCCTCGCGGACAGAGCCGCC